>NZ_JAUOSC010000299.1:0-383 GCF_030548285.1 Gilvimarinus sp. 1_MG-2023 | reverse complement strand
CGGTGGCTGTGGTCTAGTGGCGACCGAAGCTGGCATCCGACTGGCGTAGCAGCGCTTGTAATGGCTCAAACAGCGCAGGGGTCACAATCATGATATTACTGCTGACCAACTGTGGATTGGTGCTGTCTGGCAGGGGATGAATATGCCCGAGTCGGGCACCGGCTTCGCGGGCAATCAATTGTGCTGCGGCGCAGTCCCAGATTTTAACGTTTTCGTAGTAACCATCGAGGCGGCCACAGGCGACCCAGCACATATCGAGGGCGGCGGCACCGACCCGGCGCAGATCGGCACAGTGCTTGAGCACTTGTCCAAAACGACCGATCAGGTAATCAAGATCATCTTTCTGATAAGGAAAGCCGGTACCAATCAGGGCGCGGTTTAAC
>NZ_JAUOSC010000298.1:0-383 GCF_030548285.1 Gilvimarinus sp. 1_MG-2023 | reverse complement strand
AGCGGTTGCCGATAACGCCGTGGTGATTAACAGCTTTTCCAAATATTTTGGCATGACCGGCTGGCGGCTGGGTTGGGCCGTTGTGCCGGAGCACTGGGTGCCGACACTGGAAACCCTGGCGCAGAATGTCTTTCTGGCACCGCCAACCCCGGCCCAACACGCTGCCATGGCCGCCTTTGAACCAGAAACGCTGGCGCTATTGGCTGAGCGGCGGAACATTCTGGCTGAACGCCGAGACTATCTGCTCACCGCCTTGCCAGCGCTGGGTTTTGTGGTGCCGGTAGCACCGGATGGTGGATTATACGTGTACGCCGATGCCAGCCGTTTTACCGACGACAGTCTGGCGTTTTGTTTGCGCGCCTTGCGCGAAACCGGTGTTGCCC
>NZ_JAUOSC010000297.1:0-383 GCF_030548285.1 Gilvimarinus sp. 1_MG-2023 | reverse complement strand
CTTGTGCGGTTGGCAGCTGCATTTCTTCAATTTGCTGACGGGTCGCACGTTCGATATCACGCAACATGCGTTTTTCACGACCACGAACAAAAGCAATGGCGGCACCTTCACGTCCGGCACGGCCAGTACGGCCAATACGGTGAACGTAAGATTCCGTGTCTTGCGGAATATCGTAGTTGATTACGTGAGAAATACGCTCAACGTCGAGACCACGTGCGGCAACATCCGTCGCGACAATCATATCCAGACGGCCAGCTTTCAGCTTCTCAACCGCTTTTTCACGCAATTGCTGTGGAATATCGCCGTTCAGCGGTGCACAACGGAAACCGTGTTGCTGCATGAATTCAGCCACTTCTTCAGTCGCCTGTTTGGTGCGTACAAAC
>NZ_JAUOSC010000296.1:0-384 GCF_030548285.1 Gilvimarinus sp. 1_MG-2023 | reverse complement strand
GACTTCCACACCCAGGCCGGTTTCGGAACTCAGAATATGTGCGGATACTGCCCCGGTTTCATTCAGGAGCCATACTGAGTCCGAGTCCGAGTCCGAGTCCGAGTCCGATACATCACTGCTTGAACTGTCATCCGAAGTGCTATCGCCAGAAGCACTGCCGCCACAGGCGGTCAGGTTGGCAGCCGCAAAAGCCAACAGTAATGCGCTTAATAACGGTGTTATACGGTTGGTTTCCATAGTGCAGTGATCCGGGTCATAAAGTAGGTAGTCAGTGTAGCGATCGCAATGCAAAGTAATGGTGGGTGTTCGGTAAGGATTTGAAAATATAGGCTGGTTTTATGGAACTTCACCTGTCATTCACGCAAGCGGCGACTGGTTGCGTGT
>NZ_JAUOSC010000295.1:0-384 GCF_030548285.1 Gilvimarinus sp. 1_MG-2023 | reverse complement strand
ACAGCCTATGCTGGCGCAGTTCACGGCAAAGTGAATCAACGGGTTGTTGTAGCGTCCGGGCTGTCGAATCAGCGTGTGTTCAATATCATCCAGCGAGCGGGTTTGGCCCAATAAAGGGATAATTTTCTTGCTCCAGGGTGAGCTGAAAAAATTACCCAGGTCTTTGATGGAGTCCAGGTTGGGCCAGGAGGTCAGAATGCGTTCGACCGTCCAGGCGTTATAGGCATTGATCAGGAAGGCCAGTTGTTCGTCTTTGTGCCATTGCTGGAAATCGGCTTCTGATACGGTCGCGAGCGCTTCCAGATACTGCGTCAGTAACGGTCGTTCGGCATTGATGCCTTGATAATCCACCTGGGTGGATTGGCCATCGGCAGTGGTGTGTAC
>NZ_JAUOSC010000294.1:0-385 GCF_030548285.1 Gilvimarinus sp. 1_MG-2023 | reverse complement strand
GGGTACCACCGCCACGGCGAAATCGATTGGTAACCTGGCAGAAATGGCGAACAAACTGCGTGAATCTGTGGCGGGCTTCAAACTGCCAGAAGCGGACCTGGATATGGAGCAACAACAGGTACTGTAATCACAGTCCTGGTTGAAGACTCCTTATGAATCATCAGAGTCGTCCTGTTGTCAGCACGATGCCAGAGCTTAGCGATGACCAGTTTGGTCGTTGGCAAGCTCTGCTGGAAGAGCGAACAGGAATGTGTATGCCGGTTCAACGACGGACTTTTCTGCAGACCAGCCTGGGTATCCGGATGCGTGAAATAGAGTGCAGTAATTACTCCGAATATTACAGTAAGGTTGTGAACGGCCCGACCGGAGCGATTGAGTGGAATAC
>NZ_JAUOSC010000293.1:0-385 GCF_030548285.1 Gilvimarinus sp. 1_MG-2023 | reverse complement strand
GCCATTAACACCGCAAGCGGGAGGCATGGGCCACTGACGCTACGTGTTCGGGTTGCGCAGGACCATCAAGCGGATTTCGGTAATGTCCTCGATGGCGTAACGCACGCCTTCGCGGCCAATGCCGGAATCCTTTACCCCGCCGTAAGGCATATGGTCGACGCGCCAGCTGGGGACATCACCAATGACTACGCCACCGACTTCCAGCTCGTCCCATGCTTTTTGGGCTTTGTAGATGTCTTTGGTGAATATGCCAGCCTGCAGGCCAAAATCAGAGTTGTTCACTTCTTTCAGTGCGTCGTCGAAGTCGGTGAATCGGCTCAGAATAGCGACCGGGCCAAAGGCTTCCTGGGTGTTGACGTTCATGTCGGCCGTGACATCGCACAGC
>NZ_JAUOSC010000292.1:0-385 GCF_030548285.1 Gilvimarinus sp. 1_MG-2023 | reverse complement strand
AGCCTGACATGCTGGCTCGTTGGGAAAAAATGGGGCTGTACCAGCAGATTCGTGCGGCACGTGCCGGTCGTAACAAGTTTATCCTGCATGATGGCCCGCCATACGCCAATGGCAAGATTCATATTGGTCACGCCGTTAACAAGATTCTGAAAGACATGATCGTCAAGTCTCGGACCATGAGTGGCTTTGATGCTCCTTATGTACCGGGATGGGATTGCCATGGCTTGCCGATTGAACTGAAAGTGGAAGAGCAGGTAGGCACGGCGGGTGACAAGGTCAGCGCCAGTGTATTTCGTCGTCATTGCCGCGAATACGACGCCAAACAGGTCGATGGCCAGCGCGAGGACTTCAAACGCCTGATGGTGTTTGGAGACTGGGATAACCC
>NZ_JAUOSC010000291.1:0-386 GCF_030548285.1 Gilvimarinus sp. 1_MG-2023 | reverse complement strand
GGGTAATACCGTTTGGCTAACGCGAATAAATTCCGTTACGCAGTGATCAATGCCTCCTACGGCCGTTAATATTTCCCGTAAATGGAAATCCATTAATCCCTCCATGGGTGCTAACGCAATATAAAGGGAACTGTCGGGGTCAAATGGCAACATGGCGGAACTCGCTGGAGAGGAAGGGCATTGGCTAGAAATTGGACGCGAATTGATCATTGTCTGGTGTTAGCGTCAAGTTTTTTGCCCTCTACTTTGGCCGTATATCACGGTGGAATGTGTCAATTTGACTATTTGTCCAGGCTATAGTCGATATAGATTTCAGAAATACTACTGATATCAGTAGCTTGGAGCCTCAATTTGGAGGTTGTCTGCCGTTTTGCGCAATCTGGCGC
>NZ_JAUOSC010000290.1:0-386 GCF_030548285.1 Gilvimarinus sp. 1_MG-2023 | reverse complement strand
TTTTGGCATTGGTAAACTGCCTGGACAGCTGATCATCTAAATCGGTACGGTCGGTAATCAACACAACCGTGGGGCTGGCAAAGTCCACACTCTTCATCAACAGGCGTACCAAAAACTGCATGGTAAAGCTTTTGCCGCAACCGGTAGCGCCAAAATAGGTGCCGCCTTTTCCGTCTCTTAAAGGGTCATCGTCGATAATCTCACCCGCACTGTCAGGCCGGTTCTGATGCGCTTTAATGCTTTGGTAGAGTTTAGTGGCCGCATAATACTGCGGATAACGACAAACGACCTTGACCTCTTGATGGCTCTTATCAGGGAAATAGATAAAGTGCCGAATCACCTCACGTAAACGCCGATGATCAAACAACCCTTGCAGCATCCTGGTG
>NZ_JAUOSC010000029.1:0-1117 GCF_030548285.1 Gilvimarinus sp. 1_MG-2023 | reverse complement strand
CATTGCGGTCAACACCACCTTAGTGCCCGGTGAAGAACTCGGCACCAGCGATTTAAACGTTAACGTCAGCCAAGGCCTCTGGGTTAACGGCACCGTGGAGCTGGACAACCACGGCAATGAATCCATCGGTGAATACCGCTTAGGGGCCAGCTTACAAGTGAACAGCCCACTGGGCTTGGGCGATCGGTTCGACTTGCGCGCTCTCGGCTCCGACGAAGAGCAAGTGTTCTTCCGCGCTCAGTACCAACTGCCCGTCGGCCCCTGGGCCACCAACATCGGGGCGGCCTACTCCGACATGGACTACGAACTGGGCGGTAACTTCGAAGACCTTGAGGCCACCGGTAATGCGCAGATTACCACCGTGTTTGCCGACCAGAGCCTGATTCGTACCCGCAACCTCAACCTCAATGTGCAGTTACAGTACGACAGCAAACAGCTCGAAGATAAAACCGACGCCTTTGGCTCCAACAGTGATAAAGAGTCCGAGCTCTACACCCTCACCATCGGCGGTGACTGGCGCGACCAACTGTTGGGCGGCGGTGTCACCCAGTGGTCATTGGCTTATACCCAGGGCGAGCTCACCATCAACAGCTACCTCGACCAAGTGATTGACTCGGTCACCGCGCAAAGCGCTGGCGACTTCGAGCGCTGGACCCCGTCCATCATGCGCTTACAAAACTTAGGCGGTAACTGGAGCCTGCACGCCCAAATTCACGGCCAGTTTGCCGACAAAAACCTCGACTCCTCTGAGAAGTTTAGTCTGGGCGGTGCTTACGGCGTGCGGGCTTACGCCCAGGGCGAAGCCAGTGGCGATGAAGGTTATTTGGCCAACCTGGAGCTGCGCTACAACCTAAACAACCAGTGGCAAGTGTACGGTCTGGTGGACCACGGTGCGGTGGATATCAACCACAGCCCGTGGGAAGCCGATGCCGACAATGACCGCGACCTGACCGGCGCCGGCTTAGGCGCCCGCTACAACAGCGCCAACTGGCACTTCAACGCCAGCCTCGCCGCGCCCATTGACAGTGAAGATACCCTGGGCGATGACGACGATGCGCGCTTATTTGCCAAGGTGGTGTGGAAGTTCTAGGGATGGTGGAACGCGGAGTGTAAAACG
>NZ_JAUOSC010000289.1:0-386 GCF_030548285.1 Gilvimarinus sp. 1_MG-2023 | reverse complement strand
CGCGCCACCTGATTGCTTGGTCGTGGCCCGGCATTATCAAAGCCATAAGCTGCCGGAACCGATTCCAGCAAACGTTGGTAGTCACTTTCTGATGCACAGAACTGTTCTGGTTTACCCCAGTTGGGGCCACGTTCCAATCCACCGTCTTCATCGCGGACAAAAATACCTTTATCCATCGCCCAGCTGAGATACTCCGGTGCAGGCTCGAGTTCATGAATCTCGCGCAGGGTCTGATCGTCATGGCCACTGGTATCAAAGTAGGCGAGCATACGATCGTTGCCCAAATAGACGTCCATAAAAAAGTTGGCACCGGCGGCAGCCAGCAACTCGGTTGCCATTTGCTGACCTTCGGCAGTCACCTGGGAGTGCAGGGTAAAGCAGGGGGC
>NZ_JAUOSC010000288.1:0-386 GCF_030548285.1 Gilvimarinus sp. 1_MG-2023 | reverse complement strand
GAGTACAAGCGCACTGTCACCATGTTTGGGCAAAACACCGACAAGGCCCGGGATAAGTTCCAATCGGATCTTGAGGAGACGCATGTGCTGTTCAAGCAGCATATCCAGCGTTATCGCCCCAGGCTGGATGTCGCTGCCGTGGCGAATGGCGATGTCTGGTATGGGCAGCAAGCGGTTGAGCTGGACCTGATCGATGAGCTGGGCACCAGTGATGACTATATAACCAAGGCCTGTGCTGATGCTGACGTATTCAGTGTTCGTTATGAGTACAAAAAGACCTTGCAGGAAAAAATCGGTTTTGCCGTTCAGGGTGGCATCAGTAAAGCAGTAACAACCGTGCTGAATCGGGTGCAGCAGCAGTCTGTCAGTAAAAGCTGAAAATGATC
>NZ_JAUOSC010000287.1:0-386 GCF_030548285.1 Gilvimarinus sp. 1_MG-2023 | reverse complement strand
ATGGACGGGGTCCAGCGCTCGAAGTCGCCAGCGCTTTGCGCGGTGACCGAGTCAATCACTTGGTCGAGGTAGCTGTTAATGGTCAGCTCGCCCTTGGTGTAAGCCAATGACCACTGGGTCACACCGCCGCCCAACACTTGGTCGCGCCAGTCACCGCCGATGGTGAGGGTGTAGAGCTCGGACTCTTTATCACTGTTGGAGCCAAAGGCGTCGATTTTATCTTCGAGCTGTTTGCTGTCGTACTGCAACTGCACATTGAGGTTGAGGTTGCGGGTGCGAATCAGGCTCTGGTCGGCAAACACGGTGGTGATCTGCGCATTACCGGTGGCCTCAAGGTCTTCGAAGTTACCGCCCAGTTCGTAGTCCATGTCGGAGTAGGCCGCCCC
>NZ_JAUOSC010000286.1:0-387 GCF_030548285.1 Gilvimarinus sp. 1_MG-2023 | reverse complement strand
CTGGCGGTTTTTGCGGCGGATGGCGGCATGCTGGTAATGGCCAGTCATCGCCCGGGGGAGCGTGAGTTGTTTGATCTGGAGATCTCGCTGACCAAAGCGGCAGCAGCGGAGGCCTTGTTATGAAGTCCTTGTCACAACATTATTTTCGCCAGCTGGCGGCTGAGCAAAAGCTGGCTCTGCTGGGGATTTTTCTGGCGGTGCTGACGGCATTTTCCGGGGTTGCCTTGCTGGCCGTCTCGGGTTGGTTTATCAGTGCCGCGGCCATGGCAGGGCTGAATGCTGTGGCGGCGCATCAGTTTAATTATTTTACCCCGGCGGCCATGGTTCGCGGCCTGTCGATCTCACGAACTCTGGGGCGTTATGGTGAACGGCTGGCCAGTCATGAAG
>NZ_JAUOSC010000285.1:0-388 GCF_030548285.1 Gilvimarinus sp. 1_MG-2023 | reverse complement strand
CATCAATGGTGGAGTAACAGGCCGCCAGAATCACCAGCGTATAAGCGATGATCAGCGTCATCGGCAGGCCGATATGAGAGATGATATAAGGCCCGACAGCGACAATATCACCACCCAGTTCGGTGGCCGTCAGACCAAAACCAATACCGACCAGACCAAGCATGCCCAGACAGATAGGAATCGGGTAGAACAGCGCACCGGCCCACAGGAACGTACGTGACACCTGATCCTTGCGTACCGACCAGACTTTCTGCCAGAAGGTTTGATCAGCAACAACCGAAGCCAGCAAGCCAAAGGCCAGCGTGATACCAAAGCCCGCCGCGGCAGCGGAGTCGGTGATCGACAGATTGATTTCATCCGCCTCGCCGACAGCGGCAAAGACCGTATC
>NZ_JAUOSC010000284.1:0-388 GCF_030548285.1 Gilvimarinus sp. 1_MG-2023 | reverse complement strand
ATTCGGCAGTTAGTTGCCGGTATTAACGCCGGACTTCTCAAACAAACCCTGCTCGGCGTTACGGGTTCCGGTAAAACCTACACCATGGCCAACGTTATCGCCCAGTGTCAGCGGCCGGCGATTATCATGGCGCACAATAAAACATTGGCGGCGCAGCTGTACGGTGAGTTCAAGGAATTTTTCCCCGACAACGCTGTGGAATATTTTGTTTCCTACTACGACTACTACCAGCCAGAAGCCTATGTGCCCTCATCGGATACGTTTATCGACAAGGATGCTTCCGTCAACGAACACATCGAGCAGATGCGGCTGTCGGCCACCAAGGCACTGCTGGAACGCCGCGATGCCATTATTATCGCCACCGTATCGGCCATCTATGGTCTTGGCG
>NZ_JAUOSC010000283.1:0-389 GCF_030548285.1 Gilvimarinus sp. 1_MG-2023 | reverse complement strand
CGGCAAGGGTCGGATGGCTCAGATTGTCCTTTACTGCGAATCACCTTGTGCCAGTAACCAGCGACGATCCAGAGACGTAATGCCCCGGCATCCCATCAGGTTCAGCGATCGCCCGAGTTCTTCCTGAACAATCGTCAAGACCCGATCCACCCCGGCACCCCCATAAGCTGCCACGCCATACAAGGTGGTACGAGCCAGCAAAACGCCTTCAGCCCCTAACGCCAGCGCTTTGATAATATCGGTGCCACGCCGTACCCCACCGTCCAGCAACAGACTGATACGACCATCAACAACCGGTGCAATACGCGCCAGAGCGTCCAGACTGCTGCTTGCCCCATCAAGCTGGCGGCCACCATGATTGCTGACGACCACCCCATCCAGACCGAGGC
>NZ_JAUOSC010000282.1:0-389 GCF_030548285.1 Gilvimarinus sp. 1_MG-2023 | reverse complement strand
CGGTAATACGCACTTCCCGGTCTTCGTCGTTCATCAGGGCGTGCAGTTGCTCTCGCGGCAGACGATAGGCAACGGCTCGGCGCACCGCTTCATCAGAATCCGTCACCAGTTGGTTCAGGTCGTCCAGCGGCGCATATCGAACCGCGATGGCGCGCCGCTCCCAAAAGGCATCGGCGAGGTAATGCCGTGCCAGCTCTGGGTTAAAACGTAAGAAACGATCCATTTGCCGACCGCTATCTACCGCAATACAGGCATCTCCCGGGATGCAGCGCCCTGCCAGTAGCAGATTGGCGCGATAGCGACAACGGCGACAGTCACCAATGGGAGTGAGATTCTCGGTATCGGAATTCATGCTGGCTCCGCTAGTCGTCAATAATTTCGGCAAATAC
>NZ_JAUOSC010000281.1:0-389 GCF_030548285.1 Gilvimarinus sp. 1_MG-2023 | reverse complement strand
ATCTATGACCGCGCAGCACTGGTGGCGTTACCGCCGGCGTTGCGCCAGCGTTACAGTGAGCACCTGCGTCAGTTGACGGATACGGCCAGGCAGTTACTGGTGAGCTACGAATACGATCAGGAAAAAAGAAAAGGCCCGCCATTCTCTGTGCCTCGTGCAGAACTGCATCAGCATTACGACCAGGATTATCGACTGCTGTTGCTGGAAACCGAAGAGATTGACGGCGTTATGAAAAACCGGCTGAGTGCAACAGAGTCTGTGTGGATATTACAGCCCCTGTCTTGATCCGCGGTGTTCTGACCACTGGCTATAACTGGCTCTGGCTACATTACATTGAGAGTGCAGGTGGGTTAGGCTCAGGCAGGAGTGTCGGATAACAGGTCATACAC
>NZ_JAUOSC010000280.1:0-390 GCF_030548285.1 Gilvimarinus sp. 1_MG-2023 | reverse complement strand
GGTCGGGATGATGGATCCGCCTCGCGCGGAAGCAATAACCGCCATTGCGGAATGCCACAGCGCGGGGATTCGGGTGAAAATGATTACCGGGGATCACACCAAAACCGCCGCCGCCATCGCCAAACAGATCGGTTTGCACAATGCAGACAAGGTACTGACAGGGGCAGATCTGGATGATTTGAATGATGCCGCTCTGAGTCAGGAGGTGCTGGACTGCGATATTTTTGCCCGAACAAGCCCGGAACATAAATTACGCTTGGTAATTGCATTACAAACCATCGGTATGCGCGTGGCCATGACGGGTGACGGAGTAAACGATGCGCCTGCACTGAAACGTGCAGACGCCGGTATCGCGATGGGGCAAAAAGGTAGCGAAGCGGCCAAGGAAGC
>NZ_JAUOSC010000028.1:0-1601 GCF_030548285.1 Gilvimarinus sp. 1_MG-2023 | reverse complement strand
TACGTTCTACGTTCTACGTTCTACGTTCTACGTTCTACGTTCTACGTTCTACGTTCTACGTTCTACGTTCTACGTTCCGCATTCCGCGTTCTACGTTTTACACTCCGCGTTCCACCATCCCTAGAACTTCCACACCTCCTTGGCAAATAAGCGCCTACGTCGTCATCGCCCAGGGTATCTTGACTGCCAACGGGCGCTAGACTGGCGTTGAAGTGCCACCTGACGCTGTTATAGCGGTATTTTTAACTGCGGTTAAAACTCAGACTCGAGAGTGAGCGAAGGCAGCTCACCAAAGACTTGTTTATAATCGCGTGCAAAGCGGCCGAGGTGCAAAAAGCCAAAATGCATAGCCACTGCTGTCACTGTGGTAGAGCTGGCGTCACTGGCACGCAACGCTGATCTGACACGGCTGAGGCGGCATGAGCGCAGGTAGGCAAGTGGAGACATGTTCACATACGACCGAAAAGCGTATTGTAAACTGCGCTCAGACACCCCGACCACGGTACAGATATCACTTATGGACGGGATAATATCGAGGCCGAAACATTCCTCTATATAATTGCGCGCTTTGCGACAGGTGTGAAACGCCTGAATGCGTTCGGCCAACGACAGATCGGCCGGGTCGACACTTTTCGCAGTCGCTATGTGCACCACCTGTTGTAGCAGCTGCCGCTTAAATTGTTCGCTTTGTGCAGGTGTGGCTGCGGTGAACATCTGAGTGCTCTGTAGCCACTCAGTTATTGCCGATCGTAACGCAGGCTGCTGGCCATTATGGATAGACTGCAATGATGTGAAACCTCGCTCCCACTGCACTGGGTCCAATGCCCGAGCTCCCTGTAAAAACTCATCAATATGAAAGCCGATATAAGAAGTTTGAATACCTTCGGGGACGTAGATATCGTATTCTGCACACTCCGGCATAAAGAAAATGCTGCTACTCTCGGCACCCAGCTCTGAGAAACGAAAGCTGGGTGCAGGGGTGCAGTAAGATAGCGTGCAAAAGCCCTGAGGGGTAAACCCCACCTTTTTGCACAGACGCCAACTGGGTTTCACGCACCACCTGCAGCTTGCCAAGGTTGAGCGTTTCCATCTGCACCAACTGCCGGCCTGAGCCCAGCTGAATGCACTCCATTGCCGCCCAAGGTTGCATTGCTGCCTGAATGACGGCATCTTCAATACAGGCTGAATTATATAACTCACGCGGCAAAGCCCGGGGCAGTTCGAGCACTAGTTTTTACCTTGGGCTAAAGCGACGACGTGGTGCTTTTGTAGAGCGTCAGTCATATCATTTTCCGAGGTTAATCAAAGGGTGAACGTTAAAATAACAGTCAACTTAAGCAATAGCTACTCACTTTTTTGGTACTTCGGCTCTTAATAGACCCTTTAACACCGAAAGCCTGCTAGGAAAAACATAAAGCTAGGATCAGGGCAATAAACCCCCCTCTTCGTCCCTAGAACTTACCCATGGTCTTTTAACAAAAAGGGAGGCCGCCAAGGTCGACGACATATTTACGGGTAAAGGACATGCGGAATGCGGAATGCGGAATGCGGAATGCGGAATGCGGAATGCGGAATGCGGAATGCGGAATGCGGAATGCGGA
>NZ_JAUOSC010000279.1:0-390 GCF_030548285.1 Gilvimarinus sp. 1_MG-2023 | reverse complement strand
GGCTCAGTAAAAGTTGCCGTAAATTTGATGAATTTTTTATGACAGCAGCGCCCCATTGCGCTGGCACGATACAAGCCCATCACTGACAGGGGATGGCGCTCGACAGACTTGCCAGCCACAACGTCATGCCGTCTTGATGCATGGGTTAATTTGGATCATTTACATATCCAACCCGACCGCTGGCGGAAGAATTGCCACGCTGGCAAGGCGTCGCCCTGCTCTCCGTAACGAAAGTGTCACAGCTCATTCCTACCGTCGCGACGTCCTGACAAGAGAGACCCACTCCCGCTTCAAGCACAGCATTACCAAGACTGGCCACGCGGGAGCCATTATTCTAACGGAGAGCAGACGTGAAATTGTTAATCAAACCGCTGGTAGCCAGCCTTGCCC
>NZ_JAUOSC010000278.1:0-390 GCF_030548285.1 Gilvimarinus sp. 1_MG-2023 | reverse complement strand
GCGAGAAGCCGGTCAGAGTGTTGTTGAGTATCGATGAAGGCGTGCCGGAGCAAGTTTGTGGGGATGAACTGAGGCTGACCCAGGTATTGATGAATTTTGCCAGTAACGCCGCAAAATTTACCGCTACCGGGACGATAACACTGGCAGTGCAATTGATCCGCTGTAGCGCCGACGAAGTGCGCCTCCGGCTTTTGGTGACGGATACCGGACGCGGTATCCCGGCGGATAAGCTGGCCCTTATTTTTGAGCAGTTCCAGCAAGTGGATGGCTCCGACACGCGCCATTATGGTGGCACCGGTTTGGGCCTGAGTATTACCCGGGCACTGGTTGAAGCCATGCACGGTGAATTGCTGGTGAGTAGTGATGAGGGGAAAGGCAGTGAGTTTGGGG
>NZ_JAUOSC010000277.1:0-390 GCF_030548285.1 Gilvimarinus sp. 1_MG-2023 | reverse complement strand
AATATGGCCTTTTAACTCAGCCGGCGACTTTAACGCCGTGAGCATGGCAATCATAACCAGCGAACGTACATTACGCGGCAAACCATCACGCTGCCAGGTTGACCCCCAGGCATGTTCGTTAATCCAATCCTGCAAAGGCTCCGTCAGCGCTGTGGTATTTTGCTGCGCCCGCTGGACAAAATCTGCCCCCATAACTTCGGTCCGTACCTTGAGACCATTCGCCTTGCTCTGTTCCGACATAAACATTCTCCTGCCAGTCGTAAAACGGTGATAAGTATCAGAGCGTCAGATTATCAGGAAAGAAGATTCCCAGAACAATAAGGTCAGAAGGTCAGAAGGTCAGACCTCACACCAGTACGACATGGATTGCGCACCGGAGCAGGTGGCCAC
>NZ_JAUOSC010000276.1:0-391 GCF_030548285.1 Gilvimarinus sp. 1_MG-2023 | reverse complement strand
GGATTATGGTTTTCCGGATGACGGCATCATCACCCGCTTAGCCACCAACCAGCCGGGCTGGTGTTATGCCGACCTGGATCTGGCTGAACTGGCCCATGTGCGCAAGGCGGGCCAGGTGTTCAACTATCGCGACTGGGATGGGCAATACCCGTTTGTAACTCCGCCTCTTGCCGATAAGCCAACGGAATAAGCCGGCAAGACAGATAACGGCTGCGACCCTGGTGCGTAGTCCGCTTCAGGGTCTCGTCTGGGGCTTGATGCGGTGATTATCCGGCAACCGATGTTTTGGGTGACGCCAGGGTACGCACGGTAAAGCCGAACAACGCCGCCGCCAGCATCATGCAAATCATCGCCTTGGGTGAGCCGTCCGAGAAGCTGCTGACCACCGACC
>NZ_JAUOSC010000275.1:0-392 GCF_030548285.1 Gilvimarinus sp. 1_MG-2023 | reverse complement strand
CCATAACACCTATGTCTTTATGGGTGACGGCTGCATGATGGAAGGCATCTCTCACGAAGTGTGTTCACTGGCCGGCACTCTGGGGTTGGGCAAGCTGGTTGCCTTCTACGATGACAACGGCATTTCCATTGATGGGGAAGTCGAAGGCTGGTTTACCGATGATACCGCCGCTCGTTTTGAAGCCTATGGCTGGCAAGTGATACGTCATGTGGATGGACACGATGCGGAAGAAATCCGTATGGCTATCGAGACAGCTCGTGCCAACACCGAGCAACCGACGCTGATTTGCTGCAAGACCATTATCGGTTTTGGCTCACCCAACAAGGAAGGCAAGGAAGATTGCCACGGCGCCCCATTGGGCGATGACGAAATCGCGTTAACCCGTGCTCGCC
>NZ_JAUOSC010000274.1:0-392 GCF_030548285.1 Gilvimarinus sp. 1_MG-2023 | reverse complement strand
ATCGGGCTTGTCCGGGATGGAACCAGGCCGGTGGTTCTCATGGATTTGATAGTTATCAACAGTTCTTGCCACGCATTATGGCATTTGTCAGCCACCGTTTCCGGTTGCGTTGAGCGGCGGGTGAATGATACCCGATGGCTGGGTATACTCCGTGCCTGCCGTACCGTTAACAGAGGTCAACATGTCTGACACCAGCAAAACATCTGGTCAATACACCGCCGCATCCATTGAAGTTCTGAGTGGACTGGATCCGGTGCGCAAACGTCCGGGCATGTATACGGATACCACGCGTCCTAATCATCTGGCTCAGGAAGTGATTGATAATTCGGTGGATGAGGCTCTGGCTGGCCATGCCTCGCGTATTGATGTCACATTGCATGCTGATGGCTCCA
>NZ_JAUOSC010000273.1:0-392 GCF_030548285.1 Gilvimarinus sp. 1_MG-2023 | reverse complement strand
GACAGAAGCCGCGGGAGGGCAGGCACTGCCCCGGTTTATCGCCCAGCCAGTAAACGAGATGTGGCTATCGGCCAATCTGGCTTTTGTGATGTTCCACGCCCTCAACCAGGGTGGCAGCGATATCCTGCGGCATTTTGGCAGCGCCACACAACAACAGCGTTATCTCGAACCCCTCGCCAGTGGCCAGTGGACCATCGCCATGGCGCTGACCGAACCGGGTGCTGGTTCCGACCTGGCTGCGACCACCACCAAAGCCACACCGCTGGCGGATGGCAACTATCGCATCAAGGGGCAGAAGATTTTTATCACCTATGGTGAGCACGACATGGCCGCCAATATCATCCATCTGGTGCTGGCCCGTACCCCGGATGCACCGGCAGTCAGTCGCGGTA
>NZ_JAUOSC010000272.1:0-392 GCF_030548285.1 Gilvimarinus sp. 1_MG-2023 | reverse complement strand
CTTCTGTGATGCCGATCATGCGGCGGCCGTGGTTGGTGCCGCTGGCGCTGATCAGCTGGGCGCTGGTTTTTAGGCGACCGGCTCGCATTACCAGTATCTCCGAATGATGTGACCGGCGAGGAGGCTGTCGGTAAATCGTAATCGGGTGGTCATGGTGCCAATCATCTCTGACTCTCTGTGTTCGTATTGGCTGCCGATGTGCAGGAGCATCCACTTTTTGATGGATGCTGGAACGGTTTCGGCGCTTTGGTATCCGGCGGTGTATCGGACGATGACGCGCCGACCCTTGAATCCGGGGTAGCTGATGATGGGGTCGTCCCCGTCGAAAAATTCCAGCTGGTCGTTGTCGATCAGGGTGGCGTGGTCGATGGTTTCTCCGTCGATGCTAATGC
>NZ_JAUOSC010000271.1:0-392 GCF_030548285.1 Gilvimarinus sp. 1_MG-2023 | reverse complement strand
GGCTTGATGGAAGCTGTTCCACAGCTTGAAAAACGTACTCAATATGTTGCCACCATGGCAAACATTGCCACCCTGATGGGACTGCTGGGTACCATTATGGGTCTGATCGCGGCCTTTACCGCGGTTGCCAACGCAGCTCCGGCAGAAAAAGCCACGCTGCTGTCACAAAGTATCTCGGTTGCGATGAACACCACCGCATTTGGTTTGATGGCTGCTATTCCGCTGCTGTTGCTGCATACCTACCTGCAAACCAAAACCAATGAAATTGTCGACAGCATTGAAATGGCCGGAGTGAAGTTCCTGAACATCATTACCGAGCGCAAGCAAGGTCAATCCACTACCGGCAACAAGTGAGATGTAATTTCCAATGAGACGCCAACGCAATCAAGAAC
>NZ_JAUOSC010000270.1:0-392 GCF_030548285.1 Gilvimarinus sp. 1_MG-2023 | reverse complement strand
ACCACAGGCTGTAAGAAAAATGCCATATTTGTTGGCAAAGTGGCCTTTATTCAACGGATTCATCCGAGTATTATAGCGCCACTTTTTTCCGCACACTTTTTGATCAGTCCATAGCTATCCATGCCCACAATTGGTAAATACACGCTAACCAGCCCCGCCGTGCTGGCACCGATGGCGGGGGTCACTGACCTTCCGTTTCGACGCCTGTGTCGACGTCTCGGAGCTGGCCTGGTGGTTGGTGAAATGATCGCCGCCAACCCCGACCTGCGCGCGACCCGCAAGTCGCGACAGCGGCTCGATCACAGTGGCGAACCCGAGCCGATTGCTATCCAGATTGCCGGGGGAGACCCCGAATCGCTGGCAGAAGGTGCGCGTTATGCTGTGGCCCAGGG
>NZ_JAUOSC010000027.1:0-2235 GCF_030548285.1 Gilvimarinus sp. 1_MG-2023 | reverse complement strand
TCAAGCATTGTCGCCATTCATCTTCATACACCGTGACAATAAAAAGGGCGACCCCGGTAAGGAGCCGCCCTTCTATAGCATTCCGCATTCCGCGTTATGCGTTCCACCCCACCGCGTCCGGCTTCAGACGAACATCACTCCCTCCCATAAATACTCTCCAAAGCCCCACTCACATACACCAGTGGCGCATTCCAGTTGATGGTGACTTCGTTGGTGGAGTAGCTACACCAGTGGTCCAGGTAGGCACGGGCGATGGCTTCTTCGCCGGCGGGGTATTGATCGGCACCGCAATCGTTGTGCGCGGCGGTATTGGGGCCACCGGCGACAAAACCGGGCACAGGTTCAACCACTGAGTCTGCCTCGGACTGACGGTGGTGAATGTGCATCGGTGGGCGCTCGCCAAAGCCGGTTACATAGCTGTATTCAGTGGGGTTAAGCCCTAGAATATAATCGAACAACGCTTGGGCGGCTTTTAATTGTTGCGCGTCACCGCTTAAGCGGTAGCCTTGTAGCAGCATCATGGCCTTATTTAATGCGCCACCATTGCTGCCCCAGTAAAAATCGCCGTGCAGCAATGCCACACCGTAAGCGGAAGCCTCGCTGTCAGCAACCAGTTCTTGTGCAAACTGCTGCACACCCGACTCAATCAAGGACACATCGGCCGCCTCGGTCAGGTTGGCCCGGTGATGAGCCAGCGACACCCAAGCGAGCGCGCCAGTATGCGCCCAGGCCGGGTTACTGATGCTCTGCTCGGTTAAGTTAAGCGTTTGATAGTAATCGTCATTGCCCGTGCTGATATACAGCTCGGCCGCGGCCCAGGCAAATTCGTCATTAAAGGTGTCGTCATCGTAGGCGCCAGTGCTTACATCCGCAGGCTGCTGGTAAGCAATATCGGGGTTGGCCTCAGCCCATTGCCAGGCTGATTGCGCCGCACTTAGCATTTCATCCGACAAGCCTGAATAAACGTCCTCGTACTCGGCAACCACTCGGCTTGCCGCCGCCATAACCGCGGCAAAGTTCAAAGTGGCGGCGGTGGTTTTTTGCACCACATAGCGAGTATCGGTCGCCTCGCTGGGCATCACCGCGCCGGAGAAATTTTTAGTGGTAAGCTTGTGATAGACGCCGCCGTCGTTCGGGTCTTGCATATCGAGCATCCACTCCAGATTCCACATCACCTCTTCCAGAATATCGGGGGTACTGTTGCCACTTTCGGGGATACCCGTGTCATTGGCTGTGTAGAAATCACCAAAGTGCTCCAGCGCGGCCAATAAGGTGTATGTGGATATACCGGAGTTCACTACGTATTTGCCATAGTCGCCTGCATCGTACCAACCCTTGGGCGCCGAGATAACAGTCCCTTCCGGGCGCTGGTCGGAGGCGGCCGATGCGTGCACCAGCACCTCGGTATCCGCATGGCCGGCGTCGCGTGCCCACTCACCGGCGTACTCAGCATCCAACGCAAAGCCGGCGCGGTTGTAGTAATAGGCTTTTAACGCGCTGGCATTGAGCGCTTGATAGGGCTGACTGGCGACCACAAAGGGGTCGGAGTCCTGCACGCCTTCCACCCTTACAACATAGGTGCCGGGCTGAGCCAGCTCGGTAAAATCAGCTTGCGCGACCACCTGCCCCGCTGGTGTCCACTCGCTAAAGGCCGACAACTCACCTTGCAAAACGGTGGCTTGGGTGGCGGTATCAATCACAACGAATTCGGCAGCGCCGCCCTCGGGCACTACAGCCACTTTGGCCGCCTGAGGCGCATAACCCACCTGATTAACCAAAATACGGCTGGGCTCGCCCGTCGCTTCAGAGCTCGTGCTGGCGGTATCGGAGCTGGCCTGGTTACTGCTCGATGCCGTGGGCGCGGGGCTGGAGTTATTGGCCTCGTCGGCAGTACCACTTCCACTGTTACTGCCACAGGCGGCTAATACAAACGCACTGCAAAACGTGAGCACGGTTTTAAAGGAAAACGAGGTAAATGGGCTGGGTCTGTTCGTTACAGTCTTGTTAGTCAGTAATTTCATTGGCTCTTCCTAATTTTATTTTATTATGGTGCGTTCTATGGTGTTGTTATAAACGCATAGGAAGTGTAGCGCGAATTACGCCCCAGGTGAGAGCGCTAGGCTGTGGGCTTATGTGAGGTAGCGCAAAGATTGGTTAATGGACGCTGGACGCTGGACGCTGGACGCTGGACGCTGGACGCTGGACGCTGGACGCTGGACGCTGGACGCTGGACGC
>NZ_JAUOSC010000269.1:0-393 GCF_030548285.1 Gilvimarinus sp. 1_MG-2023 | reverse complement strand
AGTCCAGAGAGGCCAGATCAAAATAAGAAGTGTCAACGTCGGCAACATCATCATCTTCGATATCAACAGAGCTGTCAGAATCGTCGGTGGTATCAACGACCTCACTGTCGTCACTGCTGCCACAGCCCGCCAGGGCCAACGTGCCGGAAAACAACAGCGGGATAATATATTCGGTTTTCATGGATTCCCTCTTTCGAAATAATGCGCTGAAATGCCAGTCTCAAGAAAGTGCATCCTATGTCATCCCTGTAATAACCACACTTGAATATACAGACTCCTGACACTTCAAGGTAAAGCTGAACACACCATCAGAAAAATAGAAAATGCCAGTAATCCGCACAAGAAAACTGAATCAGAACACCGGGAAAATCATCTAATTACAGAAAACAAAAA
>NZ_JAUOSC010000268.1:0-394 GCF_030548285.1 Gilvimarinus sp. 1_MG-2023 | reverse complement strand
ACCAAACACCACAATACACTTGTTTGCTAACCAGCAAGCCGCATTATCATCATGGCCTGGGGCAATACCTGAAACAGCCACCAGGCCTCTCTGGCCAGCCAGCCAAAGACAGCCAGCCAGATCCGCTATTGCCAGTAATTACCAGATATAAGCCAACGTCATCAGATATGAACGCGGCGCACCAGAGTAATAGGTATATGAGCCAGTACTTTGCACATCCGAGGCATTAATCCGGCCGATATAGCGCTTGTCCGTCAGATTGACCACATTTACATCCACCGACAGATCACCACTGGCCAATGGCAACTGATAACCAGCACCCATATCGACACGGGCATAACCGGGCACCGACTCTTCATGACCGGAATCAGCATAACGCTGGCCGACATAACGC
>NZ_JAUOSC010000267.1:0-394 GCF_030548285.1 Gilvimarinus sp. 1_MG-2023 | reverse complement strand
GACGTAGAGTTCGCCGCCCCGGGCGCGGACTTCTTCGATGTTGGATTTGAGTTTTTCGACCAGGTCGTTATGGGGCGCTACCACCACAATGGGCATTTCGGCGTCGATCAGTGCCAACGGGCCGTGTTTGAGTTCTCCGGCGGCATAGGCTTCGGCGTGGATGTAGGAAATTTCCTTGAGTTTGAGCGCGCCTTCCATGGCAATGGGGTATTGGTCGCCACGGCCAAGGAACAGGGCGTTGTGTTTGTCGGCGAAGCGTTCGGCCAGTTGTTCGATCTGGTCGTTCATTTTCAGTGCTTGCTGGATCAGTCCTGGCAGTTGGGCCAGGGCGGTGGCGATGCGCTGCTGAATGGCATCGGCATCGGGGTGTTGTTGCGCCAGCCCGGCGGTAAGC
>NZ_JAUOSC010000266.1:0-396 GCF_030548285.1 Gilvimarinus sp. 1_MG-2023 | reverse complement strand
AGACTATCTGGCGCTGAAGGAGTCCTTCACCAGCTTCGGCGTGATGAAAACAAGTAACTCGCTCTTGTCATCCGAAACGCTAGAGTAACGGAACAGGGCTCCAATTAATGGTAAATCCCCGAAGAAAGGCGTCTTGCTGACCGACCTGACTTCTTCAGAACGGAAGATACCACCTAATACGATAGTTTCGCCATTATCTACCAGCACTTGAGTCTGTACCGCATTGGTATTAATCGTCGGACCGGCCGAAGTATCTTCCCCCACCGAGTCCTGATTAATGACCAGATCCATGATAATACGATCATCCGGCGTGATTTGAGGTGTCACTTCCAGTCGCAATACCGCCGACTTGAAGGTCACACTGGTCGCACCACTGGACGTTGACTCTTCATATGG
>NZ_JAUOSC010000265.1:0-396 GCF_030548285.1 Gilvimarinus sp. 1_MG-2023 | reverse complement strand
GGTAACAAGCTGTTCAAACTGTTGTGTCACTGGCAGCCCTGGCAGGGCAGTGGCCGTTCCGGTTGGGTAACGCCGGGAGGTGTCTGGTCAAATCATTTGCATGCGGTGGCATTTCTGGGGCAGTGGGCTGGGGTTCGTACAACCGGCCTGGTACGGGGTTATGACGATGTGCCGTTGACGGCAACCTTGCAGGATTGTGTCGATTGGGGCATGCAGCTGGTATTCCAGTCCAGAGTTGATTATCGCCAGCGCTATGACCCGGACTGGCAGCGCCACTGGTCGGCGGCGACTGACAGCTATTTTATCGGCGAGGGTGGGGCCTGGGCGGCATCGACAGAGATGGCGCTGTTGTCAGGGCTTGATGGCGATGACCAGCAAGATCCCGGGGCGCAGGCA
>NZ_JAUOSC010000264.1:0-397 GCF_030548285.1 Gilvimarinus sp. 1_MG-2023 | reverse complement strand
CAACTCTTGTGGTTTGCCGGCCAAGGACAGGAACGTGTCCGAATTCGCTGGGCACAGGACTTTTACCGCAAGGTTGTGGAGACCGACGCAGCCACGGTGGAGGCTCCCCATGACTGAGCTATACGCCAGCGCCCTGCATCTCGACCGCAAAGCAGTAAAAGCCTTGAAAATAACCGATCCGTACTCCCTGCATCGCGTGGTTTACAGCCTGTTTCCCGACATACGTACCGAAGCCGAAAAGCACAGTCACATTCAAAGTGGCATTGTATATGCTGACCAGGGTGGTGATTTCCACGGCCGCAAAGTATTAATGGTATCGGATCGCCCCCCCATGGAACGAGTTGACGGGCAGTATGGTGACGTCATCAGCAAACCCATTGCTGCTTCCTTTCTGGAC
>NZ_JAUOSC010000263.1:0-397 GCF_030548285.1 Gilvimarinus sp. 1_MG-2023 | reverse complement strand
GGTTTATACTGATCAGTTAAAAAGCCCGGTTTTCCGGGCTTTTTTTGTTTGTTGTTCCCACCGGTGATTTCTATTTCAAGGACTGGCAGTACCATGACTCGTTGGCGTGCTTATCTGCTTTTGCTATTTGTATTACCTTTGCCATTTGGTGGCTATACCGATTGGGCCTGGCCGTTATACACAGCCATTACCGGCGGTCTGCTATTGCTGGAACTTCGGTTACATACTCAGAATCTCACAACACTCCCGGTTGCATTTGTACGCAGTCGTTGGCTCTGGGTCGGTTTGTTGCTTATCCAGCTTTGGGTTGCCGCTCAAGCGCTATGGATCAGCTCTGCTCATTATGATACCTGGATGTACCTGTTCAAAGGCTTTGGTTATGCCGGCTTCTTTATGA
>NZ_JAUOSC010000262.1:0-397 GCF_030548285.1 Gilvimarinus sp. 1_MG-2023 | reverse complement strand
ACGAAAGAGAACAAGCCGCAGCAAGAACAGGCGCTGATCGACATCGTCAACGAAACCAACACCGAGCTGGTAGTACTTGCCCGTTACATGCAAATCCTGTCCAACACCCTGTGTGCGGAGCTGGCCGGTAAAGCGATCAATATTCACCACTCGTTCCTGCCCGGCTTCAAGGGTGCACGGCCGTATTACCAGGCTTATGACCGGGGTGTGAAACTGATTGGTGCGACTGCGCACTATGTAACCTCCGATCTGGACGAAGGCCCGATCATCGAGCAATCCGTACAGCCAGTGGATCACACCATGGGCCCGGAAAAGCTGACTGCCGCTGGACGGGATACCGAAACCGTCGCTCTGGCCCGTGCTGTCAAACTGCACACCGAACACCGTGTGTTTGTTG
>NZ_JAUOSC010000261.1:0-397 GCF_030548285.1 Gilvimarinus sp. 1_MG-2023 | reverse complement strand
CCCCTTTGTTGTCGATCACTGTCACCTGGCGATAGGCACTGAAACGGTCGTCGGCCAGAGCAGCTTTCAAGGCCTGTTCGGACGACTGGTTTTGCTCCAGTCGGGCGAGAATGGCAGGCCCCAGTGCGGGCAAGGTGATGTTCTGGCTGGAAACCGCGCCAATGCCTGCTTGCAACCAGGGGCAGCGGGCGCCAACGGCAATACTGGATGAACTGATTGCTACGCCCAGTTGGCCGGTTTCCGGGCAATAGGCGGACAGGGAGACGGTCATGCTGGCTCCTTGTCTGCTGGTTGGCTGAATGGCTGGTCTGGAATCACGGCGATGACGTCGATTTCCATCAACCACTGAGGCTGTGCCAGACCGGCCACTACCAGTCCGGTAGAGATAGGGTAAACC
>NZ_JAUOSC010000260.1:0-398 GCF_030548285.1 Gilvimarinus sp. 1_MG-2023 | reverse complement strand
GTTCGCTGGCACCGCTGGTTACGTTCAGTTCGCCGATGAATATTTGCCACTCATTTTTCAATTTTTCGACCGAAGCACAGACGGTGGCGGGCATCTGGCTAAATTCGTCGTCGATAGCGGCGGCTTGTTCTTTCAGTGCTTTGACGACGGTGTCGGTGGTCAGTTGGCCCTGATCTGCCATGGCCCTCAGTTCGCCGGTGGTGACGCCGAGGCTGGCGGATAGTGCCTGTGACAGCCTGGGTGACTGTTCCATGACGCTATTAAATTCATCGCCGCGCAGCACGCCGGCGGCCAAGGCTTGTGACAGCTGGGTGATGGATGCGTCGGCTTCTTGCGCTGAGGCCCCGGATACGATGAAGGATTTGCTGATGGTATCGGTCAGCCGGGCCACGTCTTCC
>NZ_JAUOSC010000026.1:0-2894 GCF_030548285.1 Gilvimarinus sp. 1_MG-2023 | reverse complement strand
TAAATAAATCAGATAACGATGGGTAGCAACATGACTATGAGACTGAATCGTCTGTGCGTCGCAATGGCAGCAGCAACCACCATGGCCTCCTTAAGCCACGTCGCCAGCGCTCAACAAGAGCGACTGGAAGAAGTGGTCATTACTGGCATTCGCAGCAGTATGGAAACCTCAACCGCCATCAAACAACAAGCCGGAGAGATTGTTGAGTCGATTACCGCCGAAGACGTCGGTAAGTTGCCCGACTCCAACGTCGCCGAAACCCTGACTCGTATTCCTGGGGTGCAAGGCTATCGATACGGCGGCGAAGGTGCCTCGCCCGTGGGCGAAGGCAGCGGGCTGACCGTGCGCGGTCTCTCCGGACAAACCGCATCACGCCTGAACGGACGCACCTACTTTACCGCCGGCAGTCGCGAATTTAATATCGAAAGTGCCATCCCCGGCATGATCGCCGGCATCGACGTCTATAAAAACCCGAGCGCCAAACACATTGAGGGCGCCATTGGCGGCCTGATTAATATTCGAACCCGTCGCCCGCTGGATATGGATGAGCAAGTGGTCAGCTTGGCGGCGACCGCTAAATACAATGACTTTACCGAATCAACCAGCCCCGATTTATTCGGTCTGGTTTCCAATACCTGGTATTTGGATGACGGCTCCGAAATGGGCCTGATGTTTGCGGCCAACGTTCAAGAAAGCCACAACCGTTCTGATTCCACCCCCGCCAACCGGGGCCCGTACTTGAGAAGAGCCGTTCGCGCAGACTCGTCAGAGTACGAGGGTCTCGCGGGCGCAAACCAGAGTTACGCCGGGCGCAATGACGTTTGGTACTTGGCAGACCCTACGGGCAATGAAGACTCCTCGGAGCTGATGAGCACCCTCACCCAAAGCGCCAACGTTTTCCAGGAAGACATTTATCGCGAGCGCGAAGGTTACAACGCGGCCTTTCAGTGGGCCCCGAGCGACGACTTTGAAGTCTATGTGGAAGGTAACTACAACCTCTACAACTATAATCAGGAATATCAATTTCTGGTCTTGAACGACAGCCGCACGATAAAAGATCTTGAAACCATTGATTTCGATATGACCGAGTCACTTGTCGATCGCAATGTGAATGGTGGTGTCGATGAAGTGCTCGCCGAGCAAGTTCTGATTAGTGGCGAGTCCTTAGACTCATCCTTTTTCTCACTTGGCGGCGAGTCAGAGCGCCCCTACGAGACTTGGCTGATCGCGTCCGGGTTTGACTGGAATATTAGCGACAAGTTGAACATGACCGCTGATCTCTCTTATGTCGAGGCAAGCCAAACTCAGGATAGCCGCAACGTGCAGATCGATCCTAAACTGGGTTTAACCTGGGACTTCGCGCGCGAGCTGTATCCGGATAGCCGCAACCCAAGCAACATTCAAATCTCTGGCCCAGATCTATCCGATCCCAATAACTTTGTGTTTAACAGTTATGCCAACGTGATCCATCAGAATTTTGATGACGATGGCCTCGCTCTGCAAACAGATTTTACCTATGATTTGGATGGCTTCTTTCACACCCTATTGTTTGGTGCGCGAGTTGCCACTCAAGAGTCAAGCTACAGCAGTTATAACTTTACCGGGCAGCCACTCACAGACGATGGCCTGCCACTGGCCAGCGACCACTCTAACGCCGTGTCAGTTGCCGAATTCCCGGAGCTCTATAACATTGCGCCCAACGACTGGATTCGCAACGAAACCGACTTCCCCGGTGGCTACCTGACGTACCGCTCCAGCGCCTTGCACAGCGGTGTGCTCTCGGAGCTTTTCCCCTTGTCGGGTATCCCGGCCAACGGTGCCATTCCAGAGAATGTGACATCGCGTCGCCATGCGGATGAACGTACCGCGGCCGCCTACCTCATGGGCGAATTCTCGACCGAGGATGAGCGTATACGAGGTAATGTTGGCGTTCGTGTCGTTGAGACCGATATCGAAACCCGTGCCTGGGTGGTGGACTCCACCGGCGGTGAGTCGGTTGTGGTACCGGTGGACAACTCGAACTCATATGTCGATGTGCTCCCTTCTTTGAATGTTACCTATGAGATGCAAGAAGACCTGCTGTTGCGCTTCGGTTACAGCAAAGGCATGACCCGTCCTAATTTTGGGGCTTTGGTGCCGAGTGTTACGGTCGACCTTCTGCAGGGGCTAGGCAGTGGTGGCAACCCCGATCTGGAGCCACTGAAAGCTGACAGCTATGACATCTCTTTGGAGAAATATTTCGGTAGCGCCTCGTACGCCTCTGTCGCACTGTTCACAAAAGAGATTGACGGTTTTATTAATGGATCGCAAAGCTGTGAAACCGTTGCCACCGCCCCGGCCTACAACGGTACGTTCGACAACAGCTGTCCCGAAGGACAATACCTGCTCAGTCGCGACGTCAATGCCGGCGACGGTAACGCAACCGGTATTGAACTGGCTGCGCAAACCTTTTTTGATTTCCTGCCTGGGATTTGGCAAGACTTTGGTGTAGCCGCCTCTTACACCCACGTCGAGACGGACAACCCGGTTGAGATTAACGGCGAGGTGATTGATACACCACAGGCGTTCCAATCTGATGACAGCTACAGCATCTCGGCGCTGTACGAAGGCGAGAAAACCTCTGCCCGATTGGTGTATAGCTATCGCTCGGAGTTTATCATGACCGGTGTGGTTCCAGCGCCTGTCAGTGGTCGATACATCAAAGGCTATGGCTTGCTGGATGCCTCCATTAACTATGATCTGTCGGATCGTTACACCATTAGTTTAAGTGCCTCTAACCTGACCGACGAAGCGCCGCTGCGTTACATTGGTGAGCCAGGTGCCGTAACGACTGATTTGCTCACGCAATATTTTGTCAACGGGCGCAACTTCTCGCTTAGCTTTAGAGCTAACTT
>NZ_JAUOSC010000259.1:0-398 GCF_030548285.1 Gilvimarinus sp. 1_MG-2023 | reverse complement strand
CAGCGAGGCTTGCCTTACGCCTTCGCCGCGCACTTTGCCCCTCGCTATCTACACGAAGCGCTGGCCTTGTATCGGCGGGAGTTTCAACCATCAGAGCAACTGGCCAAACCGTACGCCATTGCCACGCTGCCATTGATTGCCGCAGCAACCGACCAGCAGGCCCAGTATCTGGCCACCAGCAGTCAGCAACGGGTGATCGCCCTGATGACAGGACAACCCTTGTTTTTACCGCCACCCACCAGGAATATAGATGCCCTGTGGGATCTTCCGATGCAGGCGCAAGTGCAGTCTTTTCTGGCCATGGCTGTCGTCGGTGGGCCAGCAACACTGGCATTCAAACTGGCGTCGCTGGTACAGGAGCTGGAGGTGGATGAGTTGATGTTCACCAACGATATTTA
>NZ_JAUOSC010000258.1:0-398 GCF_030548285.1 Gilvimarinus sp. 1_MG-2023 | reverse complement strand
AGCTGAGACAATTTCCCCAATCTGACATAATGGTCGCTAATAAGCGGCCATTTTTTTGGTCTGAATTTTTAACGAGCATTTATTGAAATCCGCAGCGAGAACAAGCATGTCGCAGACTATGTCACAGGCCTCCGGGCCAGACAGCGATGATCTGATCTATCGTCATAATCCGGCGCTTCAGGATGAAGCTGTCGATGCCAATGGAGAGCTGCGCCCGCACTGGTCCTATCTTCTCGACAGCCTGAAAGAGCTGGGGCCAGCGTTATTTGATGAACGACAGTCAAAAGCGTTGCGTATTCTACGGGACGATGGGGCGACCTATAACATCTACAGCGACTCCAGCACGCCATCTCACACCTGGAATATGGATCTGGTTCCGTATGTGATTGGCAGTGAAG
>NZ_JAUOSC010000257.1:0-398 GCF_030548285.1 Gilvimarinus sp. 1_MG-2023 | reverse complement strand
GGATATGACGGTGAATTCGCCGGTTCTGCAAGCGGCAATCGATGCCGCGCTGGCGCTCTGATCTGCGGGTCGCCCGGTGCTGCCGGGCGACGGTTATTGGCTGGGGCTGGCCATCCATCCGGGGGTGTGGCTCATTTTCGTGACCTTTCTTTGCACTCTTTTAGCTCGTTTTCTATGTATTAGTTCACACTTCTCCCTATAACCGGGCGCGGACTGTCTGGCCATGCTTTGTTTTGTGGCGGTTGGCGTTTCTGGTTTGTCTGGATCAATTATTGCAGTGATATTGCAGGCCCGCTTTTTTAATGCCGAGTTTGAGTCGTTACGCTCCTTGATGTGTTGGAAGCCCACTACCTGGTGATTTTTTGACTATCAACGTGCTAGCGAAGCACTAATGGGGA
>NZ_JAUOSC010000256.1:0-399 GCF_030548285.1 Gilvimarinus sp. 1_MG-2023 | reverse complement strand
ACCTATTACAGCCCCGGCAGTGCCGGTTATACCGATTACCCGACACTGGATACCGCGGACTGACGATTAACTGGCCCGATGCACGGTCGATAATAACGATGCAGCACCCACAAACATCACCGCAAAGCTGCGATTTAACAAACGCTGCTGACGCGGTGATTGCAAGTAACGTAATACTTTCGCAGCCAGGCCGGTGTAAATCGCCATCACCACCAGATCTACCGCCACCATGGTGATCAGCATAACGCCATACTGAAGTGGTAAAGCCGCCTCTGTATTCAGGAACTGCGGCAACACCGCCAGTATAAATACGATGGCTTTGGGGTTACTCATATTCACCAAAAAACCTTTCAGAACCAGTCTGGCTGGTGACTCACGCCGGGTGTCCCGGGCATGCTC
>NZ_JAUOSC010000255.1:0-399 GCF_030548285.1 Gilvimarinus sp. 1_MG-2023 | reverse complement strand
ATTACACCCTCAGCAACCATGATATCAAACGCCATATCAGCCGTTATGCCGCTCACTCAGACCGCACCCAGGCTGAACAACCACCTCACAAGCACAGCCTCGAACGGGCACGTCTGCTGGCGATGCTGCTGCTGACACTACGCGGTACACCCTTTTTGTATTACGGTGAAGAAATTGGCATGCCGGAACAACCGGTTTCCCTGCCCCAGCGACAAGATCCGGTGGGCAAACGTTACTGGCCCTTTCACCCTGGCCGCGACGGTTGCCGGCGGCCAATGATGTGGCAAATACCCAATACCTTTTCCAGCGCGGCCAGCTGGTTACCAGAAAGGGCGATTGAGGGTACAAGTGTCACCGACCAAAGCCATGACCCCGACAGCCTGCTGAGCTGGTATCGAC
>NZ_JAUOSC010000254.1:0-399 GCF_030548285.1 Gilvimarinus sp. 1_MG-2023 | reverse complement strand
ATCCAGGCCGATGCCGATCGTCAGAAAACGGTGATTGAGGCAGAAGCCTATCGGGATGCCGAGCGCACACGTGGTGAAGGGGACGCAGAAGCATCGCGTATCTACAACGCCGCGTTCAGCAAGGACCCGGAATTCTATGCGTTTACCCGCAGTCTGAATGCCTATACCGAGACCTTCAATCAGAACGATGTGATTTTGCTCAAGCCTGACAGCACGTTCTTCCGTTACCTGAAAGATCCTTCCGGTAACTGACCGGTTGGCGAGCAAGGCGGCAGGTGTCGGACTCATGGTCATCGCCGTGCAGCTTTGCTAAAATCATCAAAACCGGGCAAAGGCCCGGTTTTTTTGTGAAATAACCAAAGCATCAGGCACTTCGTCCTCCGGCAAGCAGGCTGATAA
>NZ_JAUOSC010000253.1:0-400 GCF_030548285.1 Gilvimarinus sp. 1_MG-2023 | reverse complement strand
CCATAGGCTCCCGCAGACATCACTGCCAACAGATCGCCTTGTTGCAGGGCCAGATCGCGGTCTTTGCCCAGAAAGTCACCGGTTTCACAAACCGGGCCAACCAGATCATAACGGCGTTCGTTGGCGCTACTGGTTTCTGCAACAGGCTTGATGTCTTGCCAGGCGGAGTACAAGGACGGTCGGATCAGGTCGTTCATTGCCCCGTCAATGATGGCAAAATTCTTGTGCTCATTGAGTTTGAGGTACTCAACCCGGGTCAGGAAAACACCGGCATTGGCGCAAATGGAACGGCCCGGCTCGAAAATCAGTTTCAGTGAACGTCCGGCCAGGCGTTCTTTGACGGCGGCCACATAGGTGGCCGGGCTGGCAGGTTGTTCGTCGCGGTAACAAACGCCCAAAC
>NZ_JAUOSC010000252.1:0-400 GCF_030548285.1 Gilvimarinus sp. 1_MG-2023 | reverse complement strand
GAACGAGGCGCTCGACGATGCGCGTCAAGTCGTCGCCGACAAGCTGGGCTACCCGATCGCTGTGGCTGAAAGCATCCCGGAAGATGCCAGCGCCCTGAAAAACGCCATTGATCTGTACGTTCAGCGGGGATTCAACATTATTGTCGGTACTACCTACGGTTACTCCGATGGCATCGCGGAAGCGGCGGAAAAATACCCCAATGTAGCGTTCGTCAATGCCTCCGGCACCCGTAATGCCGACAACCTCGAAAGCTTCTATGCCCGCACGTATGAAGGCTGGTATCTGGCAGGTATTGCCGCCGGGGCCATGGCCGATAGCAATAAACTGGGCATGTTGGCCGGCTTCCCCGTCAGCGTGGTCAACTGGGATATCAACGGCTTTACCCGAGGGGTTCAGGTC
>NZ_JAUOSC010000251.1:0-401 GCF_030548285.1 Gilvimarinus sp. 1_MG-2023 | reverse complement strand
GTCGTGAATCAACAGCCGGGAACCGGCCACACAACTTTGCCCTGACGCGGCAAACACACCGGCAACAATGCCGTTAACAGCGCTGTCGATATCAGCATCCGGGAAAACGATTTGCGGCGACTTGCCCCCCCGTTCCAGCGACAAATGAGCGAAGTTTTCAGCACTGGAGCGCACGACATGGCGCGCGGTGGCGGCACCACCGGTAAAGGCAACATGGCGCACCAGCGGATGACGGGTCAGCGCCGCACCGGCGGAAGGGCCATAACCGGTAATAATATTCACAACACCGGCCGGGAACCCGGCTTGTTCAACCAGTTTGCCCAGCGCCACAATGCTGGCCGAGGCGTGTTCTGACGGCTTGATCACCAAGGTATTACCCGCCGCCAGCGCCGGTGCCATCT
>NZ_JAUOSC010000250.1:0-401 GCF_030548285.1 Gilvimarinus sp. 1_MG-2023 | reverse complement strand
AGCCAGTACTGATCGGTGAGATTCAGGACGATGGCCAGTTCGAAGTTGTCTGGGAAACCGATGGCCTGGTCGCTGGTGATGCCTGGTCCGACTTCCTGCCGGGTTCCAAGGATCTGATTGCCGATTGGACGGCACCTACCAAGTGCGGTAACTACAACACCAAAACCAAAACCTGCTCTGGCCAGAACTACTAGGCCGACGCCGGACCCCCAAGCCCTGCCACTTCTGGCAGGGTATCTGACTACCTGATTCCGCCCGCCGACATTCTGGTTCTTATCTGGACCGGGGTGTCTGTTGGTTTTCCTGATCATCAGACGCGGAGCCTCATTGTGAAAAAACTGTTTATTACCTGCTGCTGCCTGCTCGGCATGCTGGCCGGGCCGGTGTTTGCCGAGTTGGAT
>NZ_JAUOSC010000025.1:0-4890 GCF_030548285.1 Gilvimarinus sp. 1_MG-2023 | reverse complement strand
AATGTGGCACACGACCTACCATAATCATGTCCAGCGTCCAGCGTCCAGCGTCCAGCGTCCAGCGTCCAGCGTCCAGCGTCCAGCGTCCAGCGTCCAGCGTCCCGTTTCCTGCATAGAGCAGTGCTCAATCAATTTCTTCGGGTTCAACGGCTGTGGCTTTAGTTGCCTTCACGGCATTTGTTGCTGGAGCGTTTTGAGTCCCGGACGCTGAAGGTGTATGACGTCGAATGATGTCTCGGTCTAGACCGCCTTTTCTAGTACCGTCGTTGGCAGAAGTAATTTTTCTTTCGGTACTTGTTGTCTGGTTGGGTGCGGAAGAAGTTTCAGTGCTTTCCCCTTTAATGTCACCAATTTTTAAATAACCGGCAGATAGTGCGTGTTGGCTGCTTAGTAGCACAAGGGTAAAGGCAGTAATTTGTAAAAGGTTGTGGGTAAGTTTCATGGTATATGTCCTCGTAAGTTGTGTGTATTTATGAGTCGTTAGAAGAAAAGGGAAGGTTCAAATGAACTGTTCGTGGCTGTTTTGCCGAGGATGGCGGTATGGGCGGTGGGCCGGAGTGCTGGCTTTTATCTTCTACTTTTGTAACTATGCCGCTTTGACTGAATTTGGTTGTTTATGAGCGAGTATTCTCCAGGCTTAACCATTGATCTTACTGCAGTGGTCGATAATTGGTGTGCACTGGCGCGTGTCTGCGCGCCAGCGGTGACTTCTGCGGTAGTGAAGGCGGATGCTTACGGTCTGGGTGTAGGGCGTGTGTCCGAGGCTCTGTTTGCTGCAGGCTGTCGCCATTTCTTTGTCGCTACATTGGATGAGGCGCAAGAATTATTCTCGTGTGTAGGTTCTGATATAAGTTGTTATGTGCTGGGTGGTGCGCCCTCTGGCCGCGAGTTGGAATGCGCTCGTATCAATGCTATGCCAGTGTTATCGTCACTCAGCGCAATACGACGTTGGCGCGAGGCTTTGGCGCAAGAGGGAGTAAGTTGGGCCCCCTGTGGTTTGAAATTTGATACTGGTATGAGTCGTCAAGGTGTTAGTTTGTCGCAGCTCGATGAACTTTTACAAGAGCGGCACCTGTTGCAAGGGCTTAATCCGCAATTAATCATGAGTCATTTGGCGTGTGCGGATGAGCCGGTTCACCCCCTTAATAAAACCCAATTAGATGAGTTCAAAAGTCGCGCTCCCAAGCTGCGTGCAATGTTGCCTGATTGTAAGCTTAGTCTGGCTAACTCCTGTGGCATTTTCTTAGGTGCCGACTACCATCTTGATCTGGTGCGTCCGGGTGCGGCTCTTTATGGTTACCAACCACCTACCGCTCTGCGAGGTACAATCGCCGATGTGGTTACGCTGTCCTTGCCTGTTTTGCAGATAAAGCGACTCGAGATTGATAGCGCTGTAGGTTATGGCGCTACCATAACAAAAGCTAAAGGCTCGATTCTCGCGATATGTGCCGGTGGCTATGCCGATGGTTTACACAACATTATGCAATCAAAGGGGTGTGGTGCGTGGCATGGACAGGAGGTTCCAGTAGTGGGAAGAATCTCCATGGATGCCACCATATTTGATCTCTCTGCGGTGCCTGGAATAGAGACATGTCTGGACTCTGTCTCATTGCCTGCGGTTGAGGTAATTAATAAAGATCTCTCGTTTTCTCGTCTAACACAGGAGCGGGGCTTATTGGGGTATGAGCTGCTAACCAGCTTGCGTGGTGGTCGCTATAAGCGGCACTATCAGGAGGTTAAATAATGGAAACGCCTCTGTTGGCGCTATTGCATTTGATGGGTGACGGTGAATTTCATTCGGGTGAAGAGTTGGGTAGTGTGTTGGCCATCAGTCGCACGGCGGTATGGAAACAACTGCAAAAACTGCAAAAATTGGGGCTTGATTATGAAAGTGTGAAGGGGCGAGGTTACCGCTTATCTGTCCCGCTGGAGTTGCTTGATGCTAAACAAATTGCGAGCTTGTCGAACATAGATCCGACTCGTATTCAGGTGCTGTCAAGTTGTGACTCAACCAACTCGCAGTTGCTTGATTCATCCGCTCCATTACCGTCGGAGAGTTTTTGTTTGGCTGAGCAGCAAACGGCCGGTAAAGGTCGCCGCGGGCGCCAATGGGTAAGTCCCTTTGGTTGCAATCTATACCTTTCTGGCGTCTGGCAGTTTGAGGGGGGTGCCGCTCAATTAGAGGGGCTAAGTTTAGCAGTAGGTGTTTGTATTGCTCGAGCTCTGGAGTCTTTTGGGGTTGAGGGTGTCCAGTTGAAGTGGCCCAATGATGTGTTGGTTGGTGGGAAAAAGTTAGCGGGCATCTTGCTAGAGATGTCAGGCGATCCTGCGGGCCTATGTCGGGTAGTGGTTGGGGTCGGCATTAACATGCAAATGCCTGCCACTTCGGCGCAAAGTATCGATCAGCCGTGGATTGACTTGCAGCGTTTGGTGCGAGAACAGAAGTTGGCCCCTGTCGGTCGCAATACCTTGGCTGCGGGTTTAATTCAGCAGTTGTGTGGGCTCATGATTAAATTCGAGCGCGGCGGATTTACCCCCTGGCGTGAGCTTTGGCTTCAGCGTGCGGCTTTTCTTGGCTCGCAGGTAAGCTTACAAACTGCAAATAGTGTTGTTGATGGCACCCTGATAGGCGTGGATAACAGTGGAGCTTTACAGCTGAGTGTGGGCGATGAAGAGCGATTATTTTACGGTGGAGAGGTCAGCTTGAGAGCTGTGTCATGAATTTATTGATTGATATGGGTAATAGTCGTATCAAGTGGCAACTGAAGCAGTGCGAGCTAATTGTGGCCGCGGGTATTGAAGATTATACGGGATCTTGGTCATGGCTCAATAGCGTAGCTCATGACTACGATGTCATCCATGTGTGGGCGTCCAGTGTCGCAGGTGCCAAACGCGAAGATCAGTTGCAAGCATTTTTAGCTGAGGCCGATTTGCCTCCCGCCCAGTTTGCAATAGTTGAAGATTCTTGGGCAGAAATTCAGTGCGCTTATAAAGATTACTCTAAGCTCGGTATTGATCGATGGCTGGCCATTATAGCCGGTCGCTCTCTTGCGTCCGGTGCCTACATTGTTGTGGATAGTGGTACTGCCATTACCGTTGATAGTGTGACCGCAGATGGGTTGCATCAAGGGGGTTGGATTGGGCCTGGTGTGGCTTTGATGCGTCGCGCCATGTCGGCGCAGTCACAAGCGTTGGCGGTGGCTTTGAGGGAGCCTCATCAGGTTTACACAGATTTGGGGGTAGACACTCAAACGGCTATAGACGGTGCTATAACCGCAATGGGGCGAGGCATGATTGAAGCGGCGATGCACAGTGATGTGACCCCAAAAACACTGGTGCTGACCGGTGGAGATGCAGGTTGTTGGCACGCCCTGTACCCGGAGGCTGTGTGGGCGCCGGATTTAGTGTTTATTGGATTGGAACAATATTTTGCGGTGCCTTGATGTGCGGCAACAGGAGGGTGTATGCGTTTAATATTTTTCGCGCTGTTGGGTGTGAATGTGGCTGTATTGGTGTTGCAGTTGACAGTGTGGTCGGCTGAGGAGGCTGTTGCTGTCCAGTCCGCTCCGGTCTCTTCGGGTGGAGAAGCCTTGCGACTGCTTAGTGAGGGGGAGCGCTCTACGCAGGTCTCGCGTTCGTCAGAAGCTGCGCGGGCAACAGTGGAAGCCTCGGTACCGAAAGAGGGGTTGTGCGATATGGTGGGACCTTTCGAACGCTTGTTAAGGGCAGAATATTTCGTTGAGGCGCTGCAGGCTTTGTCGGTGACGGCTACGGTTAAGGCGCTGGAGGTGCCAGAAGGGAAAGGGTATTGGGTGCACTTGCCGCCGGAATCATCGAAAAAAGAAGCGCTGGGGCGCCTACGTGAGGTGCAGGCTAAGCAAATAGACAGCTATTTAATTCCGAAAGGGGATCTTGCCAATGGTATTTCTTTTGGTATGTTTACCCGCCAAGAGCTGGCCTTGGCTAAGCTGGATGAGATGCAAACCTTGGGTTATGAGGCAGAAATCCGTGAAATCACCCGTACTCGCAAAGAGAATTGGGTGGTGTTGGGGGCGGGGCAAGCACAAAAAATGAGCAATGAGAGGTGGTTAGAGTTGATCTCACGAGAAAATAACGTCGAGAAACAACAAAAATATTGTTCAGGTGTTGCGTCTGAGTAAAAGTTTCACTAGAATCCCGCCTCCACGTTAACACGTGGCCTGAGAAATGCTGGCGTAGCTCAGTTGGTAGAGCAGCTGACTTGTAATCAGCCGGTCGGGGGTTCGACTCCTCTCGCCAGCTCCATTTTCTCTAGAAGGTTGCTGTAACCGAGTGAATTCCTTAGGGAATTCAGTTGACAGTGACAGCTTCGAGCTGGACAATGCACGGCTCGTTCGCAGGGGTTCCCGAGTGGCCAAAGGGATCAGACTGTAAATCTGACGCGAAAGCTTCGGTGGTTCGAATCCACCCCCCTGCACCATATTTATCCGCATCGAGCGGGGCAAACACGTTTGCCATAGGCTAGGAGGTATCAGCTAAGGCTGAGCTTCGCTGGCATTAAGTGTAAGCGGGCATAGTTCAGTGGTAGAACGTCAGCCTTCCAAGCTGAATATGCGGGTTCGATTCCCGCTGCCCGCTCCAAGTGTTATCGGATTAAGGCTCTTGTAGCTCAGTTGGTAGAGCACACCCTTGGTAAGGGTGAGGTCGGCAGTTCAAATCTGCTCAAGAGCTCCATATTCCCTGGCTGCGAAAGGTTGTCTTTCGCGGCTGTTTTTTATGTGTAAGTAATGGCTTGTTTTGACGGCTGATTGAGGAGGCGCTCGCAATGGCGAAGGAAAAGTTCGAACGTAATAAGCCCCACGTCAATGTGGGCACCATTGGTCACGTTGACCACGGTAAAACCACTCTGAC
>NZ_JAUOSC010000249.1:0-402 GCF_030548285.1 Gilvimarinus sp. 1_MG-2023 | reverse complement strand
GAACAGCACCTTGTCTTTTTACCTTAATGCCTGGCATTTGCAGCAGGCGTGCCGTGCCGTGAACAGCGGTGGCGTGATTGCCTATCCGACCGAAGCCGTCTGGGGGCTGGGTTGTCACCCGGCGGATGAACGTGCGATCGAGCGGATACTGGCGTTAAAACAGCGGCCGTGGCAAAAAGGTCTGGTGGTGGTGGCTGCCTCGTTATCACAGCTGGATGACTGGCTCTTGCCGTTGAGCAGCAGTGATGAAGCTCAGGTGCGTGCCAGCTGGCCAGGGCCGGTGTCCTGGGTGTTGCCTTGCAGGGATGACGTCAGTCCGTTGTTACGGGGCGAACATGCATCGCTGGCGGTGCGTATTGCCGATCATCCACTGGTGTCGGCCTTGTGCCAACAGGTCGGGCC
>NZ_JAUOSC010000248.1:0-402 GCF_030548285.1 Gilvimarinus sp. 1_MG-2023 | reverse complement strand
ATCGGGGACACCACCTGACTGGCCTGATTCGTCAGGCCCGTGATCAGGACAAGGCCAATCAGGCTTCTGCTGAAGACGACGACGCATAAAGGCGGCTGGGGTGGCGACGCTGAGGCACTACCGTATAAAGACCTGCTGCGGCAAGCACTTAATACTAGCCTCAATGCAGCACCTTCAGTACAATTACAAGTGCCGGTACAAGGCTGATCAAGCCTTGGTTATGGCCAGTATCTGCAGCATTTGACCTTCTCGTGGTTGGTCAGGTCTGCAACGGCATACTACTGTTAATGTGCACGGTAGCGATGTCTTTTTTAACGTCAGGTTTACCTGATGCTCATTATGTTGGAGTTATACATGGCATTATCTGCTGAGAAAAAAGCTGAGATCGTTAAAGAGTATCAA
>NZ_JAUOSC010000247.1:0-402 GCF_030548285.1 Gilvimarinus sp. 1_MG-2023 | reverse complement strand
CTGAACGAGACACAATGAACAAAGTGATATTTTTACTGTTATTGGTACTTCTTGGCGCCTCCACACCAGCGTTTGCCGCTGCAGATATGGACGATGCCCTTACATCCGAAAGCCGGATGCCATCCGTGTTGGCCAGTGTGCACCCGCTGGCGCTGGTCGCGGCTTCTGTCGTTCCGGCAGAGCGGCTGAATGTGCTGGTGCCTCCGGGGATGACACCTCATGATTTTGCCCTGCGCCCTTCGGATATCGACCTGATCCAGAATGCTGACAATATTCTGTGGGCCGGGCCGGTGACTGAGCCGTACCTGAAAGGCTTTGCCAACCGCTGGCCCGACAAAATATGGATCAATGTGGCGGAACTGGGGCAAGACAGCCCGATCCAGGACCCTCACTGGTGGCTGT
>NZ_JAUOSC010000246.1:0-403 GCF_030548285.1 Gilvimarinus sp. 1_MG-2023 | reverse complement strand
CATGAAATCCATTCTGGAGATCAGAGAAGAAACCGCCCGTTTATCACTGCTCAACCACTTTGAACGAGATGTGGTCACCACTCTGAAAACCCGACGCGACGAAAGCAACGACTTTCTGCGGGAATACGAACAGGTACTGCTGGATCTCGCCAAAGCCGAACTGCCCGATGCCGACATCAATCGTAATCACTTTAACCATCTGGGCAAACGTTATGATTTAAGCTGGACACAAGCGCAAGAAAATAGCTCCGAATTTTTCCGGTTACAAGCCAATGAACACTACCTCGCCTGGGACTTGGTACGTCAGGCCAAACAACGCCAACTAACATTAGCCAGGCTGAAATTTCAATACGACCAGATGGAAGGTCAATACGCCGACTTAAAACCCTGGATTGGCCAGCAC
>NZ_JAUOSC010000245.1:0-403 GCF_030548285.1 Gilvimarinus sp. 1_MG-2023 | reverse complement strand
ACACTGACGACATCAGTGGGGGTGGTTTCCGCGGCGAAATCGACGGTGACGTCGGCATCGGCCAGTTGTGCCGGGCCAAATGGCGCCCGACGGGTAATACTGGCCATTTTGGTGGTGCAAAAACTGAACAGCCAATCACCGTTGCTCAACAGGCCGTTAAATACACCTTGTTGGGCGTATTCTTCGGCCAGACTAACGAGTGTACGGGCGAGTTGCTCCGGCATGGCATCGCGAGGCAGGTTTTGCCGTACCTGATTCATCAGGTCGCAAAATATTTCTTCGCTGTCGGTATCGCCGACGGCTTCATATGTTCCGACCAGGCGCACAAAGTGCGGAATCTGGCCGTTGTGGGCAAATACCCAATAGCGACCCCATAGCTCACGGGTAAACGGGTGGGTATTGG
>NZ_JAUOSC010000244.1:0-403 GCF_030548285.1 Gilvimarinus sp. 1_MG-2023 | reverse complement strand
GCTTTGAAGAAGCCGTTGTAACTGCCGCAGCCGTGCGCTCCCGGCCGATTGTACTGACCGCTGTCGCAGCCATGATCGGGGCATTCTTTATTCTGGATGACCCGATCTTTAACGGCCTGGCGATCTCACTGATCTTCGGCATCATGGTCTCTACCCTGTTGACGCTGATCGTAATCCCTCTGCTGTATTTCTCGCTGATGCCTAAGAACCTGGGCGAAAAACTGCGGGGAGAAATGGCAGGCTGAGATCAGCCCACCGGCAAATAATGCAACCCGATAATCAGCCCCTCATCTGAGGGGCTGATTGTTTATGAACAGAATTTTATCTATCTATTCTTGATGTTCAGTGGTATCTCCAGAATCCAGTTTTTTTTCAAATCATCCCAACGACCACTGTAGTGTAG
>NZ_JAUOSC010000243.1:0-404 GCF_030548285.1 Gilvimarinus sp. 1_MG-2023 | reverse complement strand
GCCAATACCTGCGCTTCAGTTTCATCATGAGTGACCAGCAACAAGGTCATTTGCAACGGCTGTAGCAGTGCATTCAAGTCACGCCAGATGGTGTGCCGATTCCCCAGATCCAGGCTTGAAAACGGCTCATCCAGCAACAGCACGCCCGGCCGCCGGGCGAGACAACGGGCCAGAGCCGCCCGTTGCCGTTCGCCACCAGACAGCTGGGCGGGATAACGGTTGTGCAAATGTTGCGCGCGGGCCAGACACAGGGCCTCTTCAATCCGCTCGGCGCGAGAACCCTGATGGTCAAACCCGAATGCCAGAGACAGCCAGACATTCTGCCGTACCGTCAGATGCGGGAACAAATGCAAATCCTGGCTCAGATACCCCAGCCGTCGGCGGTGAGGTGCCCAGCCATGTAC
>NZ_JAUOSC010000242.1:0-405 GCF_030548285.1 Gilvimarinus sp. 1_MG-2023 | reverse complement strand
CTCTCGGGGTATTGCTGGAAGACGAAGCAGAACGCCAGGACAGTTTCGATTTTTTCGCCGTCCACGGCCTGATTACCTCGTTTTTGGCAGGGCCGATTGAGTTCGATATCCAGCGAGTCTGGGACTGTGCCTTTGACGAAAAACTGGGCTTCAGCAGCGCTGAAAAAGCCACCGTCACCGAGCTGCTTGGCAAAATGACTGCGGAAATCCAGGGCTGGCTCGATTCCGGCCAGGATTTCCCTGTACCTTGTGAGTTGACTCTGTCGGATGAAGAAGACGAGCCACCCATCGAAGGTTGGGCTATTGGTTTTATGACCGGTGTCATGCTGCACGAAGAGGACTGGTACCAGCGCGATGAAGAAAACGTCGCCGAGAGCCTGTTCCCGATCATGTACGCTTCTGGCC
>NZ_JAUOSC010000241.1:0-406 GCF_030548285.1 Gilvimarinus sp. 1_MG-2023 | reverse complement strand
CTGTCGGGGTGATCCTGACGGCCATTCTGGCTTTTACCCATGGCAAGATGCGGTTGGCGGATTTTCGCGACAGCATTCTTAAAACGGCGGTATCGACGGCGATGATTTTTTTCATCCTGTTGGGTGCCGACCTGTTCAGCGTTTTTATTGCGCTGACGCAGTTACCCTCATTGGGTGCCGATATGATTCTGGCTGCCGACCTGTCGCCGTATCTGGTGCTGACAATCATGTTGCTGACCTATCTGATTCTGGGCTGTTTTATGGACAGCCTGGCGATGATCTTGCTGACCATTCCGATCTACTATCCGATTATTGCGGTGATGGATTTTGGTATGCCGGCGGAAGATCTGGGCATCTGGTTTGGTATTATTGCGCTGGTGGTGGTTGAAGTCGGTTTGATTACGCC
>NZ_JAUOSC010000240.1:0-406 GCF_030548285.1 Gilvimarinus sp. 1_MG-2023 | reverse complement strand
TCGCTGCACTTCATCACCAAAGCCGCTCGCGTATTCACAGACCTGATTGTACAGGCTGATAAGCTCGGGGGATGATTCAGCCAGTCGCTCTTCATGAGTTTTATCTGCCGACTTGCTTTTGCCACCTGCTGCTGATTTGGTTGTGCTGCTTTGCGTAATCTTTTTAGGGGCACTGGTCTCAACGGTTTGGGCATTAACCAATTCCAGTAACAGCAGATCATTACCAAAATAGCGATAGCGCATCAGTTCGATATTACGATTGATCTGCTGTACCGCATGTTCATCATAACGGTTGAAATCGGCGGCGATACAGATCAGCCGAGTGCCGCCCCACTCGATGGATTCGGTTAGCTCTTTATCCAGCTGTTTCATCACCAACAGCTGGAATTCCGCCTGATGATCCAGC
>NZ_JAUOSC010000024.1:0-5556 GCF_030548285.1 Gilvimarinus sp. 1_MG-2023 | reverse complement strand
TTCCGCATTCCGCATTCCGCATTCCGCATTCCGCATTCCGCATTCCGCATTCCGCATTCCGCATTCCGCATTCCGCACCTCAAAAATCTATTCAATCTTGCCCCAGCCACAATGCCATCAAGCCCGCGCGGCCATTAACATCGAACTTGCGATATATATTGGAGACGTAAGAGTGCACCGTGTTGTAACTTATTTCCAGTTTACGGGCGATTTCTCGTTCGCTGCTGCTGGTGAGTAGTTGTTGCAAAACTCGCCGCTCGCTTGGGGTTATTGCCCCTGTGCTGATTTGAAGTCCATGCGACAGAGCTACCTGCCTTTGAAACCAGCCTAAGCTGCGCAATAAAGTCGCGGCTAATTGACAGTCGTGTTGGCTAAACATCGGTTGTCCCGTCACCCGGTCAACGGAAAAATAACACTCCATATCCTCATTTAATGGTGTTACCACATACAAGCGATCGGTGACGCCATTTTGAGCTTTTTTCTCAAGATAGTAAGGCGATTGGTACCAGTTATCATCGACAATATCGCTCAGCCGGTAAGCTCTAAAACTACCTGCCATACGCACATGAGTTGTCAAGGAGGGGTCGGGCGTTTGGGTACGTATTTTTGCCAGCATTTTTTTACTATAAGAGTCATCAGAGGGTTCGCTGTCCAGTCTATGGCTGATACGCGGGCGCCATCCCAGCAATGGGTCATTGGGTTCGTGCGTATTAATCCGCAGGGCTCCCACCCAAAAGGCGCTTGTGCCATTGACCAGCCGGCACAGTTCTTCCAGTAAGTAATTGAGGGCCTTATCGCTATCGGCGGCATCAAATTGTACGAGAGTGTCCCACACATTAGTCATCTCTGGTGTTGCTGGTAATAATCGAGGCTGGGTAGCGGTGAGTAAAGTGGACTGAGGCATATTTAGGGCTGATAATTGTGGCATGAGGGTAATAGTTCGTATTATATAGAAATGTATCTAAGTCACTTATTAAAGAGGCGTGGTATTTTTATACCCTCTAATTAGAGGGTACCGTCTTTGCTCGCTGATTGCGATAATTGCTAACTAATACACACCTTAAATCATCGGATTGACACATGAATATGCATCAAGCACCTTGGGGCAAGTTAAAACGTAATTCACTGACATTGGCAATAGTCGCGCTTAGCAGTGGGGTTTATGGTGCCCCCGATGGCGGTGTGGTCATCGACGGCAATGCCAACATCCACCGCTACGGCAACATGACCGATATCAACCAGCACAGCCAGAACACCACCATCGTGTGGGACAGCTTTGATATCGACGCCAGCGAAATCGTTAACTTCCTGCAGCCGAACGACACCTCTATTGCGCTCAACCGCGTGTTCAGCGCCGACGGTACGCAAATCAACGGCCAGCTGAACGCCAACGGCCGCGTATTTGTGATGGACGCCAACGGCGTCTTGTTCGGTCAAAATGCCAGCGTCAATGTCGGCTCGCTGGTGGCCTCTACGTTGGACGTGTCGCACACCGACTATACCCACTTTACCTTTAGCGGCAATGGCGCCCCCGCCTCGGTATTAAACTTAGGCGAAATTACCGCTGCCGACACAGGTGCGGTAGCGCTTTTAGGTGGGCAAGTCAGTAACCGCGGTGTCATTCAGGCCAAGCTGGGCAACGTGGCACTGGCTGCGGGCAATCAAATTACCCTCGATTTTGCCGGCGATGGTCTGCTGAATGTACAAGTGGACCAAGCCGCGCTGAACGCTTTGGCGGAAAACCACGGTCTGATTCAGGCCGACGGCGGCCAGGTACTCATGACTGCCCACGCCAGCGACGCGCTCTTGCAAACCGTGGTCAACAACACCGGCGTGATAGAAGCGCAAACCCTGCAGGAGCAAGACGGCAAAATTTTACTGCTGGGCGGCATGACGTCTGAGACGGGTGGCACTGTGCGTGTCGGCGGTACGCTGGATGCTTCTGCCCCCGAAAGTGGAGACGGCGGCTTTATTGAAACCTCTGGCAGCATTGTCAAAGTCGCGGCCAACGCCACGCTCGACACCTCAAGCGCAACCGGCAGTGCCGGCACCTGGCTGCTGGACCCAACCAACCTGGAAATCAGCTACAGCGAAACGGGCGGCAACGACGGTGTTAGCCATGTGCACACCCAGGCCCTGCAAAATTCGCTGGAAGGCGGCAACGTCATTCTGGTAACCGCCGATGCCGGTGGCCAGGCGGGCGATATCACCATTGCCGACCCGATTATCTGGACCAGCGCCAACACCCTAACGCTGGATGCCGACGGCGGCATAGCCTTTAACGACTATCTGCACGCGCCAGCGGGCGGCCTGACCCTTAATGCCGTGGGCAACATCACCACCGGCGCCGAGGGCCATATTAACGTTGACACCTTTACCTTAAACAGCGGTAACTTTTCGCAAATTTCAGCCACCCTGCCCACCTTTATGGCCGATGATTTTGTGATTAACGGTGGCACCTTTACCCGTGCCACAGGTGGTGATGGTACCGGTAGCCCGCTGCAAATTGCCGATGTGTATGGCCTGCAAGGGTTAGACACAACCCCAACGCTTGATGCTGTTTTAATGAACGACATTGATGCCGCAACAACCGTTAACTGGAATGGCGGCGAAGGGTTTAGCCCGATAGGCGATGATGTAACGAATTATACCGGAGCCTTTGACGGTGCAGGTTTTAGTGTAAATGATTTAACCATTAATCGCCCAGCTGAACCCGAGGTTGGCCTCTTTAGTTATTTGGGTGTTGCAGCGGCGGTGTCTGACTTAGCTTTACACAATGTGGCGATAACAGGTGATAACCAAGTCGGTGGTTTGGCGGGTTGGAATTATGGAAGTATTACCACAAGCTATGCCACGGGCGCGGTGGACGGCAATGTCCATGTCGGTGGTTTGGTGGGTTTGAATTCTGGAAGCATTACCACAAGCTATGCTACGGGCACTGTGGACGGCAATGTCGATGTCGGTGGTTTGGTGGGGAGGAATGTTGACAGCATTACCGAAAGTTATGCCACGGGCAGGGTGGATGGCGTTACCAATGTCGGTGGTTTGGTGGGGCTCAATTTTGTCAGTGTCACTGACAGCTACTGGGACAGCTTTACCAGTAACCAGGGGGCGGCTATTGGTCAAGATTTCAATGCTCAAGTGGTTACCGAGGTCGTCGGTAACTGGGCGGGCGCAGTAGACGCCTATAATGAAATCACCTACGCAGGTCTAGACTTTACCGACGACTGGTTTATCGCCGAAGGCAGCTCTCGGCCTATGCTGCGCGCCTTTTTGGATGGCGGCAATATCTCCAACCTCTACCAACTGCAAGGTATGGCCGCAGACTTAGGCGGTACTTACACCCTTCTCAACGATATTGACGCCTCGGCCACGGCCTCAACCGATAATGCCGATGTTTGGGGCGGGCGCGGTTTTGCGCCTGTGGGTACCTGGGTAGGTGATTGCAGTCTGTGCTTTACCGGTAATCTGGATGGCCAAGGTTTTGTGATTGACGGCCTGACCATCGACCGGCCCGACCAGAATTATGTGGGCTTATTTGGCAGGGTTCAGAGCGCGGCCTCTACCATTGAAAACATAGGTTTGACCAATGTTAATGTTGAAGGACAAGGTTATGTCGGAGGTATAGCGGGACGCGCTGTAGGCAACAGCGGCAACTTTATTCTGAGTAATGTATTTGCCGAAGGCTCGGTTACCGGCTCTGCGGATAGAATAGGCGGGCTTGTTGGCTACTTAGGTGGGGCTAGTGGCGGTAACGGCTCCATTGTGCAAAGTTACGCAGCGGTGGACGTTACCAGTGCGGGATCGAGGGTGGGTGGTTTGGTAGGCGAGTCTAACGGTTCGATCCAAACCAGCTACGCTACAGGTTCGGTAGAGGGTTGGCAATTTGTCGGGGGTTTAGTTGGGGCGTTGGTCAATGGCAGCATCACCGACAGCTATGCTACGGGCGCTGTTAACGCCACAGTTGATCAGGCTGGCGGATTGGTTGGTGTATTGTCCTATGGTTCAGTTAGCCGTAGTTGGGCCAGTGGTGCAGTAACTGCCACGTCTGGGCCTACCGGTGGATTAATAGGCCAGTATAACGGGATCGGGTCTCTGGCAGGTAATTATTGGGACAGCGAAACTACAGGCCAACCCAACGCTGCCCCAGGAGGTGATCTCAGCGCAACAGAGGTGAACGGTAACTGGGCGACTCTGGTTCCCGGCGATTCTGCCTACAGCGCTGATAACTACACCGGTTTTGATTTTACCAACACCTGGTTTATTGCCGAGGGCAGCTCTCGGCCGATGCTGCGCGCCCATCTCTCGGGTGGCGGTGAAATTCACAACCTCTACGACCTGCAAGGCATGGCTGCTGATTTAAGTGGCAGCTATACCCTGATGGATGATATCGATGCCTCGGCCACCGCTTCGACCAATAATGCCGATGTCTGGGGTGGTCGCGGCTTTGCGCCGGTTGGATGGCACGTTGATAACACAGACAACGAACACTTTACCGGCAGTCTCGACGGCAATGGTTTCACTATTTCACAGCTCACGATAAATCGAGCAGATCAAAACTACGTTGGGCTGCTGGGCTATACAGATGGTTCGACGCTTATTGATGTAGTGGTTACTGAAGCGGATGTGACAGGCAATGATTGGACCGGTGTCTTAGCGGGTTTAAACAATGGCGCGATTAATGGTATCGAAGTCGCAGGACAAACTGGTGGCAATGACTATGTCGGCGGTATTACCGGTTGGAATAGTGCTGCCGATATTCAAAACAGCGGCTCTAACGTCACTGTAACAGGTGTGGGTTATGTCGGCGGTATAGCCGGTTTTAACGCAGGCACTATCGAGACAAGTTACGCTGCAGGTGACCTTCAGGGGGAAACTCTGGTTGGTGGCTTGGTGGGTGATAATTTTTCCTCTGTCACGAACAGTTATGCCTCGGGTAATGTGGATGGCGTTAATACAGCGGAGAATATCGGTGGTTTGGTGGGCCGAAACACCTTCGGTGGTTCAGTGGCACAAAGCTATGCAACAGGTATGGCCACAGGAACGACAAATGTAGGTGGTCTGGTTGGTGAGAATACGGCACTTTCTACGATTGCCAACAGTTTCTGGGACAGTAGTAACGCCGTAGGTGCTGGCTCTAATGCCGGTACCATCGATGCCAATAGTGTCGGCCTCACCACCACCGAGTTTATGGAATTGGCGTCTTTTACCGGCTGGGACATCGATGCTGAGGGTGGCACAGGCGCGGTTTGGCGTATTTACGAAGGCCAATCTACTCCGCTCTTGCGCTCCTTCCTCACTGAAATCGATGTCATCGCTTACGACGACTACAAAGTCTACGACGGCGCGGCCTACGATGGCCTGCACGATATTAACGCGACAACCGGTGCCGGTGTGCGCTACGGCACCAACTACGCCGAGTTCGTCTCGGTGTTTGGCGAAAACGGCACGCCTTACGGCTCGGACGACATTAACAGCGCCGATTTAGAATACAGCGGCGACTCGCAGGGCGCGGTGAATGTCGGCACCTACGATCTTACCCCGAGCGAGCTGTGG
>NZ_JAUOSC010000239.1:0-406 GCF_030548285.1 Gilvimarinus sp. 1_MG-2023 | reverse complement strand
CCCGGAGAGCAACCACCAGGATCTGTCTTCGTCAGCGAATGACAGCTTTGAGCTGGATGGCAACATCGAACCGGACAGCGGCACCGGACTGCCGCCGTTCGAGTTGGAGCCCCCTCCGGCTACCTCCGACAGCTCTGCCCAACAGGTTGAGTTATATCTGCCGGAGCGTGACCCCGAACAGCCGGAGCAGACACCCCAGCTCGAGCTGGAGGGTATGGCTCCGCCTGTTTTTGCCATTACTCTCGATGATGGGCATCAGGCCCGCTTCCAATACGCAGCTAACTTACTGGAGTCTCTTGAAGCCCAGCAGATCGATGTCCACTTTCAATGCCGGGAAGGCTATTGTGGCAGTTGCCGTGCCCAGCTGCTCAGTGGTGAAGTGCATTACGCCAACGACCCATTGGCC
>NZ_JAUOSC010000238.1:0-406 GCF_030548285.1 Gilvimarinus sp. 1_MG-2023 | reverse complement strand
CCATACTGTACCCAGCGCTCGTTGGTGTAGCCGTCACGGGGGTCATTACCAAAATGGAAACCACGGACTTCCTGCTCGACATCGGTCAGGTTACGACCGTACACGGCCAGCTGGTAATTGCTACCATCATACGCCACCCGGGCATGCCACATGACATAGGCGGTGGATTCTTCATAATGACTGTCGGAAAAGTAGAAGCTGTCTTTGGCTTCGTTTTCCAGTACCAACGTCAGGCCGTTGCCAACCGCATAAGCCAGACTGTTGGCAAAGCTGTACGTCGGCGACTGAGCCTGCTCACGACCGTTCATGCTGAAGGTGCTATCGGCGGTTTCGTACTGATAGTCGATAAACTTGGTTTGTAACCAGCCACCACTGAAAGTCCAGTTCAGCTGTTCACTGAGTGCCC
>NZ_JAUOSC010000237.1:0-406 GCF_030548285.1 Gilvimarinus sp. 1_MG-2023 | reverse complement strand
CCCTGAATTCCGCTTTGCCGAATTCCAGGAAGGTGTCGAAAAAATCTCCGACCTGAAACCCAATATGGTGCTCGAAGGTGTCATTACCAACGTTGCCGCCTTTGGTGCCTTTGTGGATATCGGCGTCCATCAGGATGGCCTGGTACATATCTCGGCACTGGCTGACCACTATGTCAAAGACCCTCGGGGTGTCGTCAAGGCCGGGGACATCGTCAAGGTCAAGGTAATGGAAGTGGACCCTGAGCGTAAACGTATTGGCCTGTCGATGCGCCTGGGTGACGATGCCAATGAAAAAGCCGCTGAACAAGCCAATCGCGGTGGCCAACGCAACAACAGCCCCAAACGAGGCGGCCAAAACCGAACCTCGTTTGGCGACAAACAGCCGCAATGCCAGGGTGCCATGGCC
>NZ_JAUOSC010000236.1:0-407 GCF_030548285.1 Gilvimarinus sp. 1_MG-2023 | reverse complement strand
GGTACGCGCCAAGCAACTGCTGGAAATATCCTTTGCCAATGTACGGGTAGAAGGAGAGTTGTCGAGCCTTGCCCGCCCGTCATCCGGCCATTGGTATTTCAGCCTGAAGGATCGCGGTGCCCAGGTGCGTTGTGCCATGTTTCGCTCTCGCACTGCGCAGTTAACTTTCTCGCCCAAGGAAGGTGATCAGGTTGAAATTCGCGCCAAGGTCAGTCTGTACACTGCCCGGGGGGATTACCAGCTGATTGTCGAGAGCATGAAACCGGCCGGAGAAGGGGCATTGCTACTGGCTTTCCAGCAGCAAAAACAACGACTGGCCGCCGCAGGGCTCTTTAATCAGGAGCACAAGCAGCCGATACCCAAAGCCCGCCGCCTGGCCATTATCACGTCATCCACCGGTGCCGCTC
>NZ_JAUOSC010000235.1:0-408 GCF_030548285.1 Gilvimarinus sp. 1_MG-2023 | reverse complement strand
GAACTGATCAGTACCGATCAAACGCAATTCGAACTGCTGATGTCTCAGACCCAATTCGGTTTTGCCGAACAGGGAGAACTCATTCTGCACAAGGATGCCCCTGCCAATATTCTTTATTTTCTCTTGCGTGGCGAGCTGGAAGTGATGGCAGATGACAACAGCGAGACCATCAATATTATCAGCGCAGGGGAATTGCTTGGCGTAATGGCCATGGTGCTCGATGATCGTCGTTCGGCTTCGTTACGTGTTAAAACCCGCAATGCCATCCTCGCCGGTGTCGACTATGAGCATTTTCGTGATATTACCGATTTCTCAACGTTTTCCCTCGCCACCAAGCTGAGTTATTTCCGCATGCTCACGGCGAATATCCGCTGGAACATCGAGAAAAACCGTTTTGCCAATCCCTCC
>NZ_JAUOSC010000234.1:0-409 GCF_030548285.1 Gilvimarinus sp. 1_MG-2023 | reverse complement strand
CTCATGCTCCGCCGGTGACAAGTCACCGTTCGAGGAGTGCAGTCGATCCAGGTTGTAGTATTTCATATAGGCCGCAACATCCTGTTTCATATGAGCCCGCGTCGGCTGGTGTACTTTGAACAGCCAGTCATGTTTTAGGCTCCCAAAGAAGCGTTCAACCACGGCGTTGTCCCAGCATGCACCAACGTCTCCCATTGAAGCTCTCATGTCATACCCTTCCAGCAGTTTGGCGAAGGATTCACTGGTGTACTGTGATCCTCGATCACTGTGGAACACCAGGCCTTTCGGTGGTTGCCTGAGGTTATAAGCTTTGATCAAGGCTCGACTGATCAGACTTGTGGTCATGCGTTTGTCGATGGCCCATCCAACTATCCTGCGCGAGTAAAGATCCATAACGATCGCCAGATAC
>NZ_JAUOSC010000233.1:0-409 GCF_030548285.1 Gilvimarinus sp. 1_MG-2023 | reverse complement strand
TAGCGCCAGCGATGGTGACTGTTTTCAGTAAAAACAATCCATACTCAGCAACAAATTCCACTCACACTTCCTTAAATGTAAAACCGCTAGTCTACCTGAACCCGGTGGCGCAACAAGTTGCCAGTCAGGAATAATCCACCATATTCATACAGTCGTTTGAATCCAGGTTGACACCTGTTCATGTGCCACATAGAGTGTGGCTATGGTTAAATACCTCCTGCCATTCGTTTTAGATACGCCAATCCAGATCATCTAAAGTCAGTGCATGACACTAACAATAAAGGAACAAGCCCATGACTTCCGTCGCAGAGATTATCAATACACTGAACAAGCGCTTTGATTCAGATGCAGCCAACGACCTGAACGCCACGTTCCAATTCAGTATCGAAGATGGTGATGACTACTATAT
>NZ_JAUOSC010000232.1:0-409 GCF_030548285.1 Gilvimarinus sp. 1_MG-2023 | reverse complement strand
GTTACAGGTACCGCTGGTAGCCGCCCGGCTGGGCGTACTGGAGCGACAGTATCAGCGTATACGGCAGTTGAAAGCCCTGTCCATGACTGATGGGTTAACCGGAATTGCCAATCGGCGGCGGTTTGATGAGTTTTTACTGGCGGAGTGGCGTCGGGCGCAACGACAGCAAAGTAATCTGGCGGTGATGATGGTGGATGTGGATGCCTTCAAGGCGTTTAACGATCGATACGGCCATGTACAAGGGGATGAGGCCTTGCGTCAGGTGGCCAGGGCACTGGACGACAGCGTCAATCGTTCCCACGATCTGGTTGCCCGCTACGGTGGTGAAGAATTTTCTATTGTACTGCCGTTGATCGAGCCGGAAGGGGTCGCGATTGTTGCGCAGCGAATGCTGGCATCGGTGGCTGCC
>NZ_JAUOSC010000231.1:0-409 GCF_030548285.1 Gilvimarinus sp. 1_MG-2023 | reverse complement strand
CACTTCATTCAGGTAGGCTTGCAGAATCTCGGCCTTGCTGTGATGCAGCTCCAGCAGAATCGCCATCAAGGCTTCCTGCGCCTTGCGCATCAAGGTGCGCTCACTGGTTAAAAAAAAGTTTTTGACCAGCTGTTGTGTCAGTGTCGAGCCACCCTGCACAACACCACCGGCTTGAATATTGGCCACCAGCGCCCGGCTAATGCCTCGTAATGAAATACCATGATGTTCAAAAAAGTGGTTGTCTTCCGTTACCACCAGCGCAGCCAACAGATCGCTGGGCACCTGATCCAGTGTCACCAGTTCACGATCTTCGTTATGGGACGGGAAGATACCGCCAACGTATTGCGGCTCCAGCCGGACCAGCGGCACCGCCTTGCCATTTACCGACAACTGTTCGACCCGCTGATCC
>NZ_JAUOSC010000230.1:0-410 GCF_030548285.1 Gilvimarinus sp. 1_MG-2023 | reverse complement strand
ACCAAATACTTTTTCTTTGTCTTTCTTTTGCATCAGTATGCTCCGTCGGACGTCGGCAATCAGCGGCCAGACGTTATCAAATAGTAAGTCGGGGGCGGCATTATTGGTGCCGCCGGATTATCGACCTGAGTGATGATCGTGGGCGATCAACGATCAGTCAATCTTGCGGTATTTCATATCCCAGACACCATGGCCTTTACCCTGACCGCGTTTTTCAAACCGCGTCAGTGGTCGGTCATCCGGGCGCTCAACACACTGGCCAGGGCCGGCGATATTGTCATAACCCGCCTGTGCATCCATCACCTCGATCATGTGCTCCATGTAGTTTTCCCAGTCGGTAGCCATATGGAAGATGCCACCGGGCGTGAGAATACGGCGCAGGGTCTGGACAAATCCGGTTTGTACGATCC
>NZ_JAUOSC010000023.1:0-2500 GCF_030548285.1 Gilvimarinus sp. 1_MG-2023 | reverse complement strand
CAGACTGCGGGTGCTAACGTCCGTAGTCAAGAGGGCAACAACCCAGACCGCCAGCTAAGGTCCCAAATGTTAGTTAAGTGGGAAACGATGTGGGAAGGCTCAGACAGCTAGGAGGTTGGCTTAGAAGCAGCCACCCTTTAAAGAAAGCGTAATAGCTCACTAGTCGAGTCGGCCTGCGCGGAAGATGTAACGGGGCTAAAACTAGCAACCGAAGCTGCGGATGCTTTCGAGCATGGTAGGGGAGCGTTCTGTAAGCCGTTGAAGGTGAGTTGAGAAGCTTGCTGGAGGTATCAGAAGTGCGAATGCTGACATGAGTAACGATAAAGGGGGTGAAAAACCCCCTCGCCGGAAGATCAAGGTTTCCTATTCAACGTTAATCGGAATAGGGTTAGTCGGCCCCTAAGGCGAGGCAGAAATGCGTAGTCGATGGGAAACGGGTTAACATTCCCGTACTTGTTATTACTGCGATGGAGGGACGGAGTAGGCTAGGCCAGCACGGCGTTGGTTGTCCGTGTTTAAGGTTGTAGGCTGAGAGCTTAGGTAAATCCGGGCTCTTAAGGCTGAGAACTGATGACGAGTCTCATTGCGAGACGAAGTGGTTGATGCCATGCTTCCAGGAAAAGCTTCTAAGCTTCAGGTAATAACGAACCGTACTGTAAACCGACACAGGTGATCAGGTAGAGAATACCAAGGCGCTTGAGAGAACTTGGGTGAAGGAACTAGGCAAAATGGTACCGTAACTTCGGGAGAAGGTACGCCGGATCTGGTGATGGGACTTGCTCCCTAAGCTGGGCCCGGTCGAAGTGACCAGGTGGCTGCGACTGTTTATTAAAAACATAGTACTCTGCAAACACGTAAGTGGACGTATAGGGTATGACGCCTGCCCGGTGCCGGAAGGTTAATTGATGGGGTTAGCTTCGGCGAAGCTCTTGATCGAAGCCCCGGTAAACGGCGGCCGTAACTATAACGGTCCTAAGGTAGCGAAATTCCTTGTCGGGTAAGTTCCGACCTGCACGAATGGCGTAACGATGGCCACGCTGTCTCCACCCAAGACTCAGTGAAATTGAAATCGCTGTTAAGATGCAGTGTTCCCGCGGCTAGACGGAAAGACCCCGTGAACCTTTACTATAGCTTTACACTGAACTCTGAACCTATTTGTGTAGGATAGGTGGGAGGCTTTGAAACCATGTCGCTAGATGTGGTGGAGCTGCCCTTGAAATACCACCCTGGTATGTTTGGGGTTCTAACTCAGGTCCGTTATCCGGATCGAGGACAGTGTATGGTGGGTAGTTTGACTGGGGCGGTCTCCTCCCAAAGAGTAACGGAGGAGCACGAAGGTTGGCTAATCATGGTCGGAAATCATGAGGTTAGTGTAATGGCACAAGCCAGCTTGACTGCGAGTCTGACACGACGAGCAGGTACGAAAGTAGGTCATAGTGATCCGGTGGTTCTGTATGGAAGGGCCATCGCTCAACGGATAAAAGGTACTCCGGGGATAACAGGCTGATACCGCCCAAGAGTTCACATCGACGGCGGTGTTTGGCACCTCGATGTCGGCTCATCACATCCTGGGGCTGAAGCCGGTCCCAAGGGTATGGCTGTTCGCCATTTAAAGTGGTACGCGAGCTGGGTTTAGAACGTCGTGAGACAGTTCGGTCCCTATCTGCCGTGGGCGTTGGAAAGTTGAGAAGAGCTGCTCCTAGTACGAGAGGACCGGAGTGGACGAACCTCTGGTGTTCCGGTTGTTATGCCAATAGCATTGCCGGGTAGCTACGTTCGGACGGGATAACCGCTGAAAGCATCTAAGCGGGAAGCCTCCTTCAAGATAAGCTTTCCCTGGGACCTTGAGTCCCCTGAAGGGCCGTAGAAGACTACTACGTTGATAGGCTGGGTGTGGAAGCGTTGTGAGGCGTTGAGCTAACCAGTACTAATTGCCCGTGAGGCTTGACCATATAACAGAAACGACTGATTGATACGTTTTACGTGATTAATCGACGGACTTGAGTGAGACATACACAGTGTCCTCAGCAATTACCGAGATTGTTCCTGACAATCTTCGGCATACACTCCATCCGTGGAGATAACAACTTTGTTCATCGCCCTATTTGGTGTTGTGAGTACGCACTCTGCAAAGAGGTAAGACGAAAAACAACCCAAACCTGTTTGCTTGACGATCATAGCGAGTTGGAACCACCTGATTCCATTCCGAACTCAGCAGTGAAACGACTCAGCGCCGATGGTAGTGTGGGGATTCCCCATGTGAGAGTAGGTCATCGTCAAGCTTTAATACCAAAACGCCCAATCGAGCAATCGATTGGGCGTTTTACTTTGTGGGGAGCGAATCGGGTCACAGCCCAGGCTGCCTTCTTTGCTGCTTCGCGCTATTTACGGCCTCCTTGCCCCTGCGCCCACCCCTTTGGCGGAGCAGATATAGAGCGTGTCCTAGCTCTACCTTACAGAAAGCTTCGCTGGACCCATCTGCCCAGAAACGCTTCCCATC
>NZ_JAUOSC010000229.1:0-410 GCF_030548285.1 Gilvimarinus sp. 1_MG-2023 | reverse complement strand
ATGACTACATCGCCAACCCGAAAGAAAACGGCTATCGCTCTTTGCATACGGCGGTGATTGGTCCGGAAGGCAAGATTCTGGAAGTGCAGATTCGTACTCATGAAATGCACGAAGACGCTGAGTTGGGAGTCTGCGCCCACTGGTTATACAAGGGCACGGACACCAACGGCAAGGATAACGGCTACGAACAGAAAATTACCTGGCTGCGTCAGGTACTGGAATGGCACGAAGAACTGGATGATCTGCCCGAGCTGGCGCAGGCCTTGCGCAGTGATATCAACCCGGACCGTATCTACGTGTTTACGCCGAGTGGCCATGTGGTGGATTTACCGCCCAATGCGACCCCGGTGGATTTTGCCTATCGGGTACATACCGAAGTGGGTAACAAGTGTCGTGGTGCCAAGGTCAAC
>NZ_JAUOSC010000228.1:0-410 GCF_030548285.1 Gilvimarinus sp. 1_MG-2023 | reverse complement strand
TTGTTGGCCTGACCCGTGGGGCCGGCAAGGCCGAACTGGCCCGGGCGGCACTGGAAGCCGTGTGTTACCAGACCGCCGACCTGTTTGCGGTGATGGCAGAAGAAGGCATTCGGCCAACGTCATTGCGGGTGGATGGCGGTATGGTGGCTAACAACTGGTTGCTGCAATTTCTTGCCGACGTACTGGATACCGAAGTCTTGCGTCCGGCGCTGCTGGAAACCACCGCGTTGGGAGCGGCGTATCTGGCGGGACGCGCTGTCGGCCTCTACGGTGATACCCACGAATTTACCCGTTTGTGGCAATGCACCGCGACCTTTACACCCACCATGAGCGAGCCACAGCGAACGGCCCTGCTGGCTGGCTGGCAAAAAGCCGTGCAGCGTGTGGTGCTGGAATAAACTCCCTGCTGC
>NZ_JAUOSC010000227.1:0-410 GCF_030548285.1 Gilvimarinus sp. 1_MG-2023 | reverse complement strand
AAGGTACCCTTGTTCTTGACCTGAACACTGTCTGCCGCCGATGACCGCGAGGCCGCACCACCAATGTGGAACGTCCGCATGGTCAACTGGGTACCAGGCTCACCAATCGACTGGGCAGCAATAACACCTACCGCTTCACCCACGTTCACCTGATGACCACGTCCAAGGTCACGACCGTAACACTTGGCGCAAATACCGGTACGGGACTCACAGGTAATGGCGGAGCGCACACGCACTTCATCAATACCTTCCGCTTCGATCATTTTGACCCATTTTTCATCCACCAGAGTACCGGCTGGAATCACCAGTTCACCTGGCTGATTGGGCTTGTAAACGTCTTCAGCAATAACACGACCCAGAATACGGTCACCCAGTGCCACGACCACGTCACCACCTTCAATCAGCGGTGT
>NZ_JAUOSC010000226.1:0-411 GCF_030548285.1 Gilvimarinus sp. 1_MG-2023 | reverse complement strand
GGCACATACACACCAGAAATCTCTGAGTGCGAACCACCTATATTGTGGTTAACCACCAGATCGTTGCGCGTCAGTGCTGACCCCAACCCTAAATGAAACGCCTGATAGTGAGCATCACGCTGCAAGTCGATGCGGCTGCTGCCGATAAAGGCGCTGGCGGACTGCATCCGGTTCAGGCGGTAATGGGTCAGACGGGCATTGTCGCCGATCTGGATATCGGTCTGATTGTTGGTAAAGCTGTTATCGTCGTGTGCAGAGACGGAAGCAAATTGTTCAATCAGTGTCAGTTCCGCATTGGTTTCCAATACCACCAGAACCCGGCTATTGACGCTGTAGGCTGATTCGGCTCCGGTGTTGATGGAACAGATTTGCAGCGGTTTGTCGAGCTGGCTGTTACGGCCGATGGTGACC
>NZ_JAUOSC010000225.1:0-411 GCF_030548285.1 Gilvimarinus sp. 1_MG-2023 | reverse complement strand
GGCCATGCGTGTTCATATTTTGGGAATTTGTGGCACCTTTATGGGGTCGCTGGCGCAGTTGGCCAAAGCGCTCGGGCATCAGGTGTCGGGCAGCGATCATGGAGTGTATCCGCCGATGAGTGAACAACTGGCGGCAGCGGGTATCGAGCTGATTGAAGGCTTTGATCCTGCGGCGATTCCTGTGGATACCGATCTGGTGATTATTGGTAACGCCATGTCGCGAGGCAATCCATCGGTCGAATATGTGCTGGAACGGGGGCTTCCCTATTGCTCCGGTCCGCAATGGATGAACCAGCACTTGTTGCAAGGGCGCTGGGTCGCCGCAGTTGCGGGCACACATGGCAAAACCTCAACGGCCAGTATGCTGGCCTGGATTCTTGAATGTGCCGGCATGGCTCCGGGATTTCTGAT
>NZ_JAUOSC010000224.1:0-412 GCF_030548285.1 Gilvimarinus sp. 1_MG-2023 | reverse complement strand
ACCCTGGGCACCACCGCTTGGCTGGTGAATCATTACCCGTGAGTTCGGCACACTGTAGCGCTTGCCTGCTGCCCCGGCAGCCAGCAGAAAGGCTCCCATGCTACAGGCCTGGCCAATAACCATGGTGCTGACGTCCGGCTTGATAAACTGCATGGTGTCATAAATCGACATGCCAGCAGAAACCGAACCACCCGGTGAGTTGATATACAGGTGAATATCTTTGTCCGGATTTTCAGACTCAAGAAACAGCAGTTGAGCCACGACCAGATTGGCCATGTGATCTTCCACAGGCCCTACCAGAAAAATCACCCGCTCCTTCAGCAAACGGGAGTAGATATCGTAAGAGCGCTCACCGCGAGCAGACTGCTCTACTACCATAGGAACCAGGGCATTCTGGATCACTTCCGATCCC
>NZ_JAUOSC010000223.1:0-413 GCF_030548285.1 Gilvimarinus sp. 1_MG-2023 | reverse complement strand
AAGCTGCCTTTCGTAGCCTGGCTGGAGGTGTACGCATTCTGAGTGGGCTTGCCCGGCTGAATGTAGATCAGAGTAATCCGGTTTCTGTTAGCCAAGTCTATCAGCGACTGTGAGATATATTCTGGGGGATTAAATACCGGCCCATTGGCAGGAGAAAAGCACTTTGTGCTGCACAGCATGGGAACCGGCCTGCGCTACCAGTTATTCCCCAACCTCAACGCCCAGATCAGTTATGGCTGGCAACTGCGCGACAGCGGCAGTAACGACTGCAGGCGACCGTGGCCGCCTGCATGTCTCGCTGCAAGCGAGTTATTAGAATAACCCAACGGAACGGATGCAGCAGACAGCGGGAGCTTCCGCTTTCTGCTGGGCTTCGAGAAAAAGAACGTCATGTTTGCCGTATCGTTCACAGG
>NZ_JAUOSC010000222.1:0-413 GCF_030548285.1 Gilvimarinus sp. 1_MG-2023 | reverse complement strand
AAACCATCCAGCTGCTTGCGCCAGTTCAGGCCGCCATCCTCGGTTGCCAATATAATGCCGTCATGGCCGACAGCCCAGCCATGGCGCGCATCGGCAAAACTCACAGCGGTCAGGGTCACGCTGACAGGCACTTGTGCCTGTTGCCAGCTCGCTCCCTGATCATCGGAATACAGGATATGACCAAAAGCCCCCACTGCCACCAGCCGCTCACCGGCCTGGGTGATATCAAGCAGTAAGGCGGTATGGGCTTTTGCGCTGGTTTGCGCGGGGGTTTGCAAGGGATCGACCCATTGTGCCAATGCGGTCGTGGTCACCAGAGACAGGGTGACCATAAAGCAATATGCCTTGATCAGACGCATCAAGAACTCCGTTATTATTATGATGTTGATGGGACAGGCAAGCAGCTCTTTATG
>NZ_JAUOSC010000221.1:0-413 GCF_030548285.1 Gilvimarinus sp. 1_MG-2023 | reverse complement strand
GCATATCGTTATCGACAGCAACAAGGCCGGTGGTAATGCCACCGACGGCGTGGTCTATTTTGATGGCGTCTCCAAAGCCACGGTATCGGTCATTATCGTCAACGATACGGTGTTATCGTCGGCGCTCAAGGTCGCCCGGCACAAGCTGGAAGGTTTTGCCCAGGCTGCGGCCACCCAGCCGATCATGGACAAATATGAACCACTGAACTGGCAAGAAATGCTCGACCGGGGCTACATCGGCTATTGGCGTCTGGATCAGGCAGATGCCGAACGGGCATTAGGCACCGACCTTGGCAGCTACCCTTCCCTAAGTGATGCGGAAGAAGACGAAGCCTTTACCGAACTCTGGTACGCCTATATCAACGCCCCCTCTGTGGGCCGCAACCTGCTGGGGGATGAAGGTTTTGCCCAGC
>NZ_JAUOSC010000220.1:0-414 GCF_030548285.1 Gilvimarinus sp. 1_MG-2023 | reverse complement strand
CATTCAACTCGTTCATCCGCTTGGCCAGCTCGGAAAACGGAATATTGCGAGCATTGGCCAGATGGCCGCTGCTGAAGTCTTTTTTATCGCGGATATCGACGACAATAGCGTCTTCACGATTAATCAATTGAGTCGCTTGAGCCGGAGAAACCGACGCGCCACTACGTTGCTTGTTATCAAACAACAGGGCCGCCAGAAACGCGCCCCAGATAGCCACCAGCCACCAGTGGTTACCGATAAATTCGAACACCTGTTCCATAATTCTCGTCATTGCCAGAAAAATCAGGCCCGGAGTATAACCTCTGACCGCGCTACTGTCCCACTCTTGCAGCACTCCGGGGAGCGGCGGTTTGATCTGCTCCAGTGAAGCATAAGTGCCAATGATTATATCGAACCATTTTGCCCACTGTGATC
>NZ_JAUOSC010000022.1:0-10899 GCF_030548285.1 Gilvimarinus sp. 1_MG-2023 | reverse complement strand
TGCTGGATGCTGGATGCTGGATGCTGGATGCTGGATGCTGGATGCTGGATGCTGGATGCTGGATGCTGGATGCTGGACAATATTGTGTTGCGCTGGCGCCTAGCGGTGTCAAGCATTGTCGCCATTCATCTTCATACACCGTGACAATAAAAAGGGCGACCCCGGTAAGGAGCCGCCCTTCTATAAGCATTCCGCATTCCGCATTCCGCGTTCCGCGTTCCACCCCACCGCGTCCGACGTCAGACTTCCGACCTCAGACGCGCGCAGCGCACATCAGCCATAAACCGGAAACTTGGCACAAACGTCCAACACTTTCTGTTTCACGGTGGCGATGGCTTCTGAGGCGTCGCCTTTTTCCAGGCCGTCCAGCACGTCACACATCCAGTGCGCCAGGTCGGTACACTCGCTCTCGCCAAAGCCGCGGGTGGTGATGGCCGGGGTGCCAACACGCAAGCCAGAGGTCACAAACGGTGAGCGAGGGTCGTTGGGTACGGCGTTTTTGTTAACGGTGATATTCGCTTCGCCCAATGCGGCATCGGCGTCTTTGCCCGAGTACTCTTTGCCAATCAGACTCACTAGCATCAGGTGGTTTTCAGTACCGCCGGATACCACATCGAGGCCGCGCTCCAAAAACACCTTGGCCATGGCCTTGGCGTTTTTCACCACTTGCTGCTGATAGGTTTTATAGTCGTCGCTCATGGCTTCTTTGAAGCTGATGGCCTTAGCGGCAATCACGTGCATCAAAGGACCACCCTGACCACCGGGGAATACCGCAGAGTTGAGTTTCTTTTCGATTGCCTCATCCGCTTTGGCCAGAATAATACCGCCGCGAGGACCGCGCAGGGTTTTATGGGTGGTGGAGGTTACCACGTGAGCGTGTGGTACAGGGTTGGGGTAAACACCCGCAGCGACTAAACCTGCCACGTGAGCCATATCAACCAGTAAGTAAGCGCCTACTTTATCGGCGATTTCACGAAATCTTGCCCAGTCCATCACCTGTGAATAGGCCGAAAAGCCAGCCACAATCATGGTGGGCTTGTGCTCTAGCGCAAGGCTTTCAACCTCGTCCATATCCACCAGACCGGTGTCTGGGTTCAGGCCGTACTGTACGGCATTGTAGGTTTTGCCGGAGAAGTTAGGCTTGGCCCCGTGGGTCAGGTGGCCACCGGCGTCCAGGCTCATACCCAAAATGGTATCGCCGGGCTTGCACAGCGCTTGGTACACTGCACCGTTGGCCTGTGAGCCCGAGTGCGGCTGTACGTTGGCGTAATCGGCACCGAACAGTTCGCAGGCGCGCTCAATAGCCAGCTGTTCGCTCTTATCGACATACTCACAACCGCCGTAGTAACGCTTACCCGGGTAGCCTTCGGCGTACTTGTTGGTAAGCTTGGTGCCCTGCGCCGCCATGACCATGGGGCTGGTGTAGTTTTCCGAGGCAATCAGTTCGATGTGCTCTTCCTGACGACGGCTTTCATTTTCGATTGAGGCCCAAACTTCCGGGTCAAACGAGGCGATTGTTTGGTCTTTATCAAACATGGGCAATTCCTAAACTAACGGGCAGCGCGCCGGCACTGCCGGGTTAATGAGTAAGGGTGGAAAAAGGAAAGGCGCGATTGTACACCAATCGACCAGCCTTGTGCATCTATTACGTCGAGCCATATGGACACGCCAAACGGCGACTAAGTTAAGAGGCTAACAGCCAACGATAAATCCACTACCGCTGCAATCACCGCGAGCATAAGCTTGCAAGTTTTGCCGCGTCACACGGGCAATTTCTGCCAGCGCCTCGCGGGTAAAAAATGCTTGATGGCCGGTAATCACCACGTTGGGGAAGGTAAGCAGGCGGGCAAATACATCGTCTTGTAAAATCCCGTCGGACAGATCATTAAAAAACAGGTCCGCCTCCTCTTCGTAGACATCGAGCCCCAAGTAGCCTATGCGGCCGCTTTTCAGTGCGGCGATAACCGCACGGGTATCAATCAGGCCGCCGCGACTGGTATTGATTAGCATCACCCCCGGCTTCATCTGCGCTAGGGTGTCGGCATTGACCAGATGATGGGTGGCTTCAAGTAAGGGGCAGTGCAGAGACACGATATCCGACTCGGCCCACAAGCGCTCGATACTCACAGCCTCTGCCAGCACTGCCATGGCGGCGCTTGGCGCCGGATCATACACCAGCGTACGACAACCAAAGCCATTCATAATGCGCGCAAACGCCTGGCCGATTTTACCACCGCCAATAATGCCTGCGGTTTTGCCATGCAAATCAAAGCCGAGCAGACCATCCAACGAGTAGTCCTGTTCGCGCACTCGCGCGTAAGCCCGGCGAATATGGCGATTAAGGTCCAGCACCAGCGCCGCGGCGTGCTCGGCAACCGCGTAAGGCGAGTATTCTGGCACGCGACACACAGCAATACCGAGGCGCCGGGCAGCGGCGATATCAACATTGTTAAACCCGGCGCAACGCATGGCGACTAACCCTACCCCCCGCTCAGACAATTGCTCCAATACCGCCACATTGACGACATCGTTAACAAAACAACAGACCGCATCAAAACCTGCAGCCAGGGGCGCACTCTGTTCGTTTAGGTGCGCGTCAAAGAAGGTCAGCTGCCAATCGGCGAAATGATCAAGATAAAGACGGTCGTAACCTTTGGCATTAAAAACAGCGAGGCGCATTATTCATCGATATTGGGGTTAACAGCGAAAAACGAGATGCTCATAGGGTAGTTCTGAATAACGCCGTCTTTGGCGCGAACCGCCCCGATAACGGCAAAGATAATTGATATCACGGCCAGTATCACGGTCATAAAGATACCAATCACCACAAACCACAGCATAAAACAGATTATATGATAGATAAATGAGCTGATAATCCAGTTAAAAACTACCTTACCTTGCTCATTAATGTACGGATCGTCCCGGCGAATAAGCCACAACACCAGCGGCGCAACCCAACCACACATAGGGAGCAAATAACCGCACAACTGAGCAAAATGCATCAGCATGCTGTAAGTGCGATTATCCATATCCATCGTTGGAGCAGCACTGGCGCCGCCACCGAGCGCCTTGGCCTTAGCTTCGTCATACTCTTGCTGGGTAATCATGCCTTTTTCTTTTAGTTCGTTCAGCTTTTCAATTTTTTCCAAATCCATGACCTTGCTCCGGCATATTAGTGGCTGTCATTAACGGTGGGTCAGTAAGCGTAAATATTTGCGCACAGGTTCTGCAAATTTATCGTACTGCTTCCCCAAAAGGGAGTTAAGCTCATCTTCTGTCACAAAGCCAATGCTTTCCCGATGGGCGTTTTTCGCTAAGCGCAGCGTTTCTTGGTAATCCAACACGCCATCTAGATTTTGATAATCCACCCAGTCGGCCTGTTCGGTCTGCAACCGCTCCTGATGCGCGGCAACCAACTCTGGAAGTTTGGTGTTAGGCGCCATATTGAGCGCGTCTATATTGCGTGGCAAATCGGTAAAAGGGCTGACGGAACCGCTATTACTGGTTATCAGGAAGTGTCCCGCGGTGGTGACGCTTTCCAACTGAACAAAATGATGCGGTTTCCACTGGCGCAACAACACCATAATCAGCCACACCCATAGCGCCGGCTTTAACGGCGAAAAACGCGCAGCTGCCGCGCAAATAGAGGAATCCTCCGAGAGAAAAATACGCACCAGCGCGCGCTTGCCCAGCATGGGGCGAGCACCAACCGGCTCAAAATCCCCCAGCGAGGTAAAACCTTGCGCCGTCAGTGCTTTTTCGACTTTATCGCAAAAGGCGCGCTCGGAGCGGGGAAATTCACAGGCATCGACTGGCTGATAATCGGAGTTGGGCTCGCGCGCCTGCTTAATAATGTCTTGCGCCACACTGAGGGCCAGCGCTTCGTCGGGGTCATCACTGACCGTCTCGAGTAACTCCACTATGTTGCCGTTGTTGTCGGTGTATTGATCGGCCAGAGTATCCATCAGGTTATTGCTCATGTAATCAACCATGCTCAACTCGCCGTTATCCGCTGAGGGCATGCCTTCGCGCAGCGAATTGGCAAAAGCTTCGCGCCCATTGCGGCCACCGTTTAAACAGCCGTCGCGTTCTTGGATTAAAAATTCACGAAAATCTTCACCTTCGGTATCAAGGTGTCGCAACGCTTGATCATAATCGACAATGGCGGCATCAAAATCGAGCAATAGTTTATGAAAACCTGCGCGCTTAAAATACAAATGCCAATCGTCAACCTGATGATTAATAGCCCGAGTTATATCTGCCGCCGCTTTTTGCAAAGGTACCACCGCAAGGGCCGAAAAACCGAGTGCATCTTTGACTTGGGCCTCACCGTTTTTGGGCTCCAGCGCAAGCGTACGATATAATTCAGCGCGCTCAATTAATAAGTCGTGAGTGTGCTCTGGATGTGCGGCTATTAACACTTCGAGCTGATCATGCATAGCTTCGCGATTGCCCTGGCGGGAGTACACAAACGCTTTCAAGCGCGATAACTCATAGTGCTCTGGCAAAGCAGCGCTGGCTTTGTTCAGCACCTTTAAAGCTAGCTCGCTGTCTTTTTGGTCGAGATAAAAGTGCACCAAACGCCCCCAAAGCTCTGCCTCTTGCGGCTGACGCTTAATAGCTCGCAAAATGACCGTTTGGGTTTGATCGTGAAGTTCCAGCTCAGCCAAGGCATCCAGTACAAGGTAAACCACCTCAAGGTTGTCTTCATCGGCTTTATACAGGGGGCTTAGTCGCTTTAATGCGGCTTTGGCTTTACCGTTTTCCAACAGTTCGCAAACACGAGCTATTTGCGCGGAATGTTCGTAAGCATTCATAAGTGTGCCTTACTCATACGTTTTTTGTTATTAGGGAGTCCCTGATAAAGCCTTCCGTTGTCTCTGCACGAGCCCAAACGTTCACTGCGCAAGGTGCTCTTCGCAGGTAATGGCCATAGTCCTTGGCAAGAAGGGCAACACAGCGGGTGGACGTTTGGGCCGCACCCTTCGGGGCTTGCAGAGACTCTTTAGTTATTGATCTGTTTAATGACCCATTAACCAAGCGCTTGGTGAATATAATACCGGCATTTGCCGCTAAAAAGCAGATCTTGCGCAAGAAAAATACAATCGAGAAAGTTGTTACGCCTGTGTGCGCTTTTGGCCGAAGACTATTTGCTCTAGGCGACTGTCAAAACCGGGCTCGGCATCGTAAAAGTCAATATTGCCGGCCATGATCTGCTGCATTAACTCTTCGCGCCGCCACTCATTGACTTTGCGCTGGTACTGATCGAAGAATATATATTTCCCCGTAGAAGGAATAATCATAGCCAAGGTACAGCGCTCGGTATGATTGTCGCTGTCGGTAATATCGGCCGACATGCCTGTTACCAGTGTTTCAATGCGAGCTGCCGCGGCTTGTTCACGCTGCGCCTGCAGGGCTTGGCGAGCCTCAAGCTCGGCCTGTTCACGCTCTACTTTTAAACGATGTAGACGGGCCTTCTCTTCTGCCAGTGCCTGCTCGCGTGCGGCCTTATTGGCCTGCTGCCGAGCGGCCTTGGCGCGTTCACGTTCGGCGCGCTCACGGGCCAGTTGCGCTTCGCGCTGCTGTTTTATTTTTTCTTGCTGTTGCCATTTCACCTTGGCCTCGGCATGGCAGTACTCCAGCCGAGCTACAGCTTTGTTCATGGCAGTGCTAAAGACTTTAATATTGGCCATGGGTTCGGCATCGCGCCGATCTAAAGCCTCAAGGAAACTGCCGACGGACATTTGCACCACTTTATGTCCTAAGCGATTGACGAAAATCAGCTCATCACTCACCGGCGATTGCAATAAATACTGACAGCGTACATCCCCTTCATTGGCATTGGTAAAACGCAACCAATCGCCACAGTTTAGCCGGTGCTGCTCCTGGTCTCGGCGGTGAGAGCGCAAACGCGCGGCGGGGTTTTCCCTCGCCATGGGCGGTGCGATGTCAGCATCCGGCAACGCCCCCGCCAACAGTTGATCCACTCCGTCTAGCACATCGCTCATAAAGTGGTGGTAAGTTTGTAGCTCACAGGTTTCAGGAGGTTTTGTTGATTGCAATCGTGCGCCCAGTGCAGGAGCCTGGCGGTGCAGTTGCACTTGCTCCTCAGCTGACTTATTGGGCTCAAACATCTTACAAAGTGACTGCAATAAATCGCACCAAAGTTCCCACTCTTGATGGCGATCATTAATCAAATAAAATTGTAAGGCCGGCCCCATGGTGTGGCGAATATAGGTGAATACGCTATCGGGCAAGCGGCTGCCAGCCAACCATTGGTTAAGTGTCTCGTCTACTTGCCGCTTGGCTTTTTGGACCTTTAATTGGCCGAGTTCAGTATCACGAATGCGCGCCGCTACGCGCCCCGCGCGCTCCAAGTCGCGATCAGCCTGCTGATTGAAATCCTCGATAGCTTGAAGACAAACGGCAGGGTCTTGACCGCTGAGCATTTGCAAGGTGTGATCACATTGGGCCAGAAATTTATTCGCCGCACTACCCAGCCCCGGGTACCAACTATGCAGATGAAAAAAGAAGGTATCCCAGGCGATAAACCAGCGTTTTTCGCTCACATGACTAAAAGCTGCATCCTCTGCAATCAACTCAATTAAGATACGCTGCACTCGCTGAAGGCGTTCGGCCAACTCCAAGTCACAACGAAGATTATCGCCAATGCCACGCGCCAGCCATAAGCCGACCAACCAAATGGGGTCTGCCCCTGGGGCTTGCTGGTGGAAGTGATCAAGGGACAGTCGAGGAGTCGCCAGAAGCTGCGCTTGCAGTTCGACGCTAAGTGGATCGCGTGCTGCAACCCAGAGCTGTAAATCCGACAAGCATGCCGCAAGCGTTAACTGTTTGTCTTGCGAATGCTCCATATGGCTTGAGGCCCCCTAGATGATGTAACTACACGGATGGGGTAACCTAGCAAGGCACCCAGTGCATTACATTAGCATAATACAAAGGGCGCCAAACCAATAGGGTGAAATTAATACACCCTGACTAAGAATAAAACTCAGTGGTCGTGGTCGTGGTCTTCTGCACCATAGCCGACCCAAACACCGCCTGCAGGCACAAAATCTAACTCCCAGTGCGCATCGAGCTCAAGTGCTTCGACATCGACCGGAATCACTTCTGACTCACCGGGGTTTAACACATAAATATGGTGGCCATCGGGCTCGGCGATAAAGCTCAAGCTTTGCCCCTCTGCCAAAACAGATGCATCGGTTACGGCCAATTCACCGTGGACAGACCAGTCGGCCGTATCCAGCACCACCAAATTACCATCGGCTAACAGTGCGGCGAAAAACTCACCATCGGCAACAAAATCGCTAGCGACCACTGCAACGTCTGACTGCCAAGCCAGTGACTGCAAAGTTGCCTCGTGCGGATCAACCAAGACCAAAGAGCCCGAGGCGATGCCAATAACATCGTGAACCTCTTCGTGTGCACGCAGGCTGCCCACTCGGACATCGGCGGCCAACACGTCACCGTGGGTGATTTTTGCCACCTCAAAACCATCGTGCTCTTCAATCACCAGCACACCGTCACCACAGGCAAAGAATACATGGTCTTCGTTTTGCGCACTGCCGTGCAGGGCTGGACACGGCTCATCAAAGATGGCTTCCAGTTCGTACTCGGTATCGTGCAAGTGGTAGACGCTCACCCGATCCGGCAGAGTTGAGGCTGCATCGGCATCGCGCTCAGTGGTGTAGAGATGCTCGCCACGCACCTGTGCCGCACCGTGCATATGGGTGGCAAAGCTCAAGGTGTTGGCAAGGCCATTATCCGCCACGGTGTGGGCATCGAAAGTGGCCACGCCTGCAACATCACTGGTGTCGCCGTTGCCATCGTAAAATACCGCGACCTGTTCTTCATCAAAGGTGTAGTGAGTTGGTTTTACGCCATCCAGATGGAAATCCAAAATGGCTGGGGCCTCTGCGTAGGGATGATCGTGATCACCGTGGTCTTCCTCCCACACACCACCGTCGACAAAGCTGACCCAGTTATCGTCGCGGTGAATAAATGCCGCATAGCGATAACCCGGTACGGGGTAGGCGTAACCAATAGACGCAGGCAAGGTGAGCTCGGTCACCTCATCGCCATCGCCCGCCTCAAAAACATGAACCGTATCGGTGCCTGCCTCTATCAACAGTAAACGCGCATCACTGACTTCACCCTCGTGATCATGCTCATCTTCTTCATGACCGTGTTCATCTTCTTCGTGATCGTGATCTTCGTGACCGGGCTCTGCCACGTCTTGCGCATAGATATTAGTTTCGCTGCCGCCGCAGGCGCTCAGCAATAGCGCCAAAATAGCGGCCGACAGTGGCTTTACATTTTTTTCAAATAACATTTCCAATCTCCTTAAAAGCTTACGCGAATGCCGGCCGATGCCGAACGCGCTGCGCGTGGCGCAATATCTTTAATAAATGACGAGTGAACGCGAGCGGTTTCGTTAAGTAAGTTGTCGCCACGCAAGAATAATTTGGCCCCATCCAACACCGGCAAGGTGTAGCTCACCTCAACATCGAGCCAAGTGTAGGCATCGGTGCTGGTTTCGAGCTCAGCGGTTTCATCCGCTTTGAAATAATGGGTGGCACTGGCACTCATTAGCCAAGGTCCGCTTGCATATTCCGCCTGTAAACCAAGTCGCATGGGTGGAATGCGCGGTAAGTTACCGCCGTCACGCAAGGTGGCGCGAATGTAATCGGCCGACAGACGCAAGATTAAGGGATCTGCCACCTGCCAGTGCACCTCCCCTTCTAGACCATAAAGCTCAGTATCGGCCGAGGTGAATTGATACACCGGCAAGAGTTCATCTTCGCCCTCGTGTTCATCCTCAGCGTGATCATGTTCATCTTCCGCATGGTCATGCTCGTCTTCGGCGTGGTCATGATCGTGGCCACTTTCTTCGAACAAACCAGTGGCTCGCTCGTAGTAGAAGTTATCGATCTGATTATAAAAAGCGCCCACTACAAAACCGATATTGCCAGAGAATTTTCGCAATGAAATATCGATGTTATTAGCCGTTTCCAGCTCCAGTGGCTGCTCGGAGAAGTTAACAACCCAGTCGCCTTCATCGTTAGCCAGGATGTCAAACAGTGCACCGACCTCGTAGGTCCCGGCGCCGATATGCGGACCAAACGATAAAGATTCGGCGGTAGAGGGGGCGCGCTGCGAATGCGATACCGACAGGCCGAGGTTATAACCTTCGGCAAAATCCCAAACGGTTCCGACCGACACACTGTAAGGCGTAAACTCATGGTCCGAGCGGTAAACACCGCGCTCACCTTCGCCGTCAAGCAAAACATCCGTGGCGTCAATTTGGATTAACTCTAGACGACCGCCAATTTGCAGTAACCAGTCCCCAAAGTGTCTCTCTTCCATCACAGCCGCGGCGATAGACTCGGTCGTCGCTGGTGGCGCAAAGGCTTCTTCACCTCTGGCCCAACTCTCTTCGCGCTTACCGTGCAAACTGAAGGCACCGCGCCACTCTGCGAAGGGCTGGTGATATAAATCTAAACGCGCTTCGTGTAACTCGGTTGAGAAAATGGTGCCTATAGCATCACCCTCAACTTCCTGGTGCTGATAATCGGTATAACCGTAGCGAAAACGCGCCTCGGACACCAGCGAGTGATCAAAGCTGTATTCGCTAACCAATTGCACACGATCCTGCTCCAAGTCCGCCTGCACTGAAATACCGTCATGACTGTGGCCGGGAATACCGTAAGTGCGCTCCAAGCGGCCCACACTGATGCCGGTAAAACCACTGTCACTGATATAGCTGCCGCCAATGGTGGCGCCCTGGCTGTCGTAGGCGGAATTTTCTAATACGCCATAGGCTGCATCGGCATCGGGGTTCGCCTCTGCAAACTCAGGCACCTCCAGATCATCCGCATCGCGCCAAAAACCATCGACATGAAACGCAAAGTCACCGGCAGCGACATTGGCGCTACCTTGCACGACCGGCTCACTGTTGGCACCGTTGTATTCCAGTTGGAACTGACCAAAGGTGTCAAGGTCTTGCGGAATACGATCATCCACCACATTGACAACACCACCTATGGCACCGTTGCCGTAAAACAAGGTGGCCGGTCCACGCAGAATTTCAACCTGGCGGGCGGTTGTCGCCTCGCCAGTAACCGCGTGATCGGGGCCGGAGCGCGACACGTCGCCAACATCCAACCCATTTTGCGCCACTAATACGCGCGGCCCAGATAAACCGCGAATAATGGGTGTACTGGCTACCGGGCCGTAATAACTGGAGTGAACCCCAATTTGCTTACCCAAGGTGTCGCCTAGAGTGGCCGCTTGCTGATCGCGCAGCGACTCGCCACTTAACACTGTCACTGGGGTCGCCGACTCTAATTGCGAAACATGCCAAGGCAAACCGGTAACGTCGATCACCTCCATCACAGTCTCATCCAGTGTGATGGTGAGCGATGTATCACCACCGTGAACATGCGCGTTTTTGTGCATAAAACGCGGAGCGCGTACATGCAGCTCTACGTCATCACTGGACAATTCTTCCAGAGCAAATTCCCCGGTACTATTGGTCTGCGTACTGGTACGCGTTCCTACCACCTGCACCGTTGCGCCACTAATCGGCTGACCAACTTCATCAAGCACCACACCCCGAATAGTATCGGCACTGGCCCAGGCAGGCAGCACCAAGCAACCCAGGGTCAACAAAGACCGTTTCAACACATACACCCCCAATGGCGAATCATTTCCCGCGGGCAAAGCAATACGCCCTACCCCTAATTGCAAAATGTTATAACATAACACTTAGGATTTGCAACAATATAACGTTTTGCGGGTAAAATGAATGCTGAATGCTGAATGCTGAATGCTGAATGCTGAATGCTGAATGCTGAATGCTGAATGCTGAATGCTGAATGC
>NZ_JAUOSC010000219.1:0-414 GCF_030548285.1 Gilvimarinus sp. 1_MG-2023 | reverse complement strand
CCATGGAAGTACGGTAGTAATTACCATCCTGACTGGCCAGCACCAGCAGGCCATGGTTGTCCTGGCCCCGAATCTGGGCGGCAGCGATGGATTCCATATCGGTGGTATCGAGCCGCAACAAGGCGGCCATATCGGCCTTGGGCAGCTGGCCACAAATGGCGCGATGGCCTTTGAACAGCCGCTGGATATTACGCTGATGTTCCTGATTACGCACCGCGATCAGTGGTCGCTCCAGCTGTCGCTCGGTAAAGTGCAGCATGGCCCAGGCGTTGACGCCAAAATCATTACGCAATGAATCATCCAGTGCGGTATGGAGCGCCAGCCAGCTGTTGGCTTCGATCAGGGCCAGCACCAGCCGCCGGGTTTTTTCGAACAGCTGGTCGTTCCGGCGGGCATTTTCGAGCAGGTCAGACA
>NZ_JAUOSC010000218.1:0-414 GCF_030548285.1 Gilvimarinus sp. 1_MG-2023 | reverse complement strand
CCCCATGAGCGAAATAGCCAGCCAATACCGCGTCACCATCCTCGCAACCGGCGTTAAAACACTCGGCCTCTCCCCCAAATACAGCCATCATCAAATCGCGGTAGAAGGGGCGACCGGAGACGTTACCGTCAAATTTCGGCCAGTGGGGTTTGACGACTATCAATCCGTAACAGACAACGTCCTGGAGCAAAACAGCAGCGCCGTTTTCGTACTGGGTAGCGTCGAAAGCGTTGAACTGACCCCGACAGACACCGGCGTCAGCTACTCCCTGACCGTGAGCAGCTTCTGATGCGACTGGCCCCCAGATTGACTCCGCGCCTCACTCCTCGAGTAAACCAGCGCCTGGGCAGTGCTGGTGATGGTGGGGCAGTGTCGCGGTATTTTACAATGCTGGATGCTAGTGCAGCACAATAC
>NZ_JAUOSC010000217.1:0-415 GCF_030548285.1 Gilvimarinus sp. 1_MG-2023 | reverse complement strand
GGAATGGGTTTGGCCGGGTCCAGTACCACGGCAGCGGCCAACACATCGCCACACAAAGGCCCGGCGCCAGCTTCATCAATGCCACAGTAGACGCGTCCCTGTGCCAGCAGAGACTGTTCAATATCAATCATGGGATAAGTAATTCAGTGAGTGAGTCCGTTCCGCAAACGTTCGTTAGCGGCAGCTTGCTCTGGTTCCAGTAATTCAATAATCGCTTTGGCGGCTTCCTGATTAGCATTTCGTCGCAATTGCCGATGAATAAACTGGAAGGTTTCATGCAGTTGGTGGCGGATATTCTGGTCTTCCAGACAACGCACCAACGCCTCCGCCAAATGTATCGGAGTCGCTTGCTCTTGCAGGATTTCAGGTACCAGCTCACGCCCGGCCAACAGGTTGGGCAGAGATATAAAGGGCT
>NZ_JAUOSC010000216.1:0-415 GCF_030548285.1 Gilvimarinus sp. 1_MG-2023 | reverse complement strand
AGCCAGCTTACCGCCACAATCGCAAACACCCCGAGCACCGCCTCCAATGCCTGATAGATACCCAATTCCATCAGCAGCAGGGCGATGGTGACATTAAACACCAGCCACACCACCCGACCGGGGTGAGAATGCGTCAGCCGCGAGAAGAAATTCGACCAGGCAATCGATCCGGCATAGGCATTGGTGACGTTGATCTTGACCTGACACAGCACCACAAACAGCCCGGTCATGGCCAGAATCGCCATGGGTGAATCCGTCAGATAACCAAAGGCAATATAATAAATGCGAGTCGGGTCAGACGCCTCGGCAATCGACATGCCTGAACTCACCGCCAGTACCGCGAGGAATGACCCGGCCAGAATTTTCAACATGCCCACCACAATCCAGCCTGGGCCGCCCCCGATCAGTGCCAGCC
>NZ_JAUOSC010000215.1:0-416 GCF_030548285.1 Gilvimarinus sp. 1_MG-2023 | reverse complement strand
ACCTTCCATTGTCCCGCCACCATCACATAGTCCGCCTGATGGGCGCCACACAGCAGCAGTGCGGCTAACGGATCATGGCTGCCGGAGAAACGCAGTTCGTCGAGGCCAAACAAAGCCAGGTCGGCCTGTTTGCCCACCGCGAGGGTGCCGATGTCATCACGGCCCAATACGTTGGCGGAACCTTGGGTGGCCCAGCGCAGCGCATCCTGATGCGTTACTTTGGAAGAGCCGTATTTCAGTCGTTGCAGATACATGGCCTGGCGCGTTTCCTGAATCATGTTCGAACAGTCGTTCGAGGCTGAGCCATCCACACCAATGCCCACCGGGCTACCGGCCGCTTCGAGATCCTGCACCGGACAGATACCCGACGCCAGCATCATGTTGGAGGTTGGGCAGTGACAGATACCGACCCCCGC
>NZ_JAUOSC010000214.1:0-416 GCF_030548285.1 Gilvimarinus sp. 1_MG-2023 | reverse complement strand
GCTCTCAGAGCCGGAGCAGCAACGGTTGTCGATACTGATTGAGGAATGGCGTTCCCGACTGTCGGATATCAGCTGGTTTATGCGCGTGTTAAACGAAGCCATTGCCCGCGAGGCGAATGCGGAAGACGACTGTTCCGGGCGATTCTGGGAAGGTCGTTTCAAGTCCCAGGCATTGCTCGACGAAGCGGCGTTACTCAGTTGCATGGCTTACGTGGATTTAAATCCGGTGAGAGCGAAAATTGCCGCGACGCTTGAAACCTCCGATCACACATCCGTTAGCCGTCGAATCAATGACGCAACAACGACGGTAAATACCGATTCCATCGAACGGCAATCTTCCGGGCTTTTGCCATTTGTTGGCCATCCGAAACAACATTCACCCGTGGGTATCCAGATGCCGTTGAGTGACTATCTGG
>NZ_JAUOSC010000213.1:0-416 GCF_030548285.1 Gilvimarinus sp. 1_MG-2023 | reverse complement strand
TGTGGTGCGACCGATGGTCCAATGCCACAAACCCGTGAGCACATCCTGCTGTCACGTCAGGTTGGTGTACCTTTCATCGTTGTGTTCCTGAACAAAGCGGACCTGCTGGCTGAAGACTGTGGCGGCGTTGGTACCGAAGAGTACGACGAAATGCTGGAGCTGGTAGAAATGGAGCTGCGTGAGCTGCTTGATGCTTACGACTTCCCAGGTGACGACACTCCAATCATTGCTGGTTCTGCCTTGATGGCCCTGAACGGCGAAGACGACAACGAGTTGGGTACCACCGCTGTTAAGAAGCTGGTTGAAACTCTGGATGACTACATCCCAGAGCCAGAGCGCGCGATTGATCAGCCGTTCCTGATGCCAGTGGAAGACGTATTCTCGATCTCAGGTCGCGGTACCGTTGTTACCGGTCG
>NZ_JAUOSC010000212.1:0-417 GCF_030548285.1 Gilvimarinus sp. 1_MG-2023 | reverse complement strand
GCCTTATGGCGTGATCGATTTCACCCATACTAAAAGGCCCATCGATCAAATCACCCCTAATTTGTATTATGACCCCGACATAAAAATGTATCGCGCATTTAAAGAGCAAGCGGTTGCAGATCTAAAGCACTGCCGCCGTAATCTACATATGTTGGAGAGCTAAGTATGGGGGAGTGTGTAGGAGATAAAGTATGCTGAAGCAACAAATTCACCAAATCGTACAGTCAAACCCTGACTATGCAGCAGTCTCGCCCGTGATAGAAAAAGAGATCTTGCATCATGACATTATGGACGTGCTGATCAAGCAGGGTGTTATGCAGCGATTAACCTTTATTGGCGGCACCTCATTACGCATGTGTTACAACAGCAGTAGGTTGTCAGAAGATCTTGATTTCAACGGTGGCCATGACTTCAAAC
>NZ_JAUOSC010000211.1:0-417 GCF_030548285.1 Gilvimarinus sp. 1_MG-2023 | reverse complement strand
GATAAGTTCTTATAACATCGGGGAAAGTGACTACCCTACGTTTTACTTGCAACCTTCCCTCTTCCCTCTTGCAACCCTCACCACTCACTTTCCGACGGGTGTTGTTGTGGGCAATACCCTACTGTCTGCAAGTAGGAAGAAGTAGGTTCTTTTATCTGAACGGTATGGATAGTCAGAAATATCCTTCCATTTTTTTCTTTTCCATCGAGCCGGATGAATCGTGGTCGATAGCACGCCCCTGACGCTCGGACGTAGTAGTCAGTAGCATTTCCTGAATAATTTCTGGCAGAGTGGCAGCTTCAGATTCAACGGCTCCTGTCAACGGATAACAACCCAAAGTCCGGAAACGCACCATTTTTTCTTGGACTTTTTCATCATCTTGGATCGGCATACGCTCGTCATCAACCATAATCAGCA
>NZ_JAUOSC010000210.1:0-417 GCF_030548285.1 Gilvimarinus sp. 1_MG-2023 | reverse complement strand
ATCAATTCAAAATTGGCTCCGGCACTGTCGAGAGAGTTTATACAGGCCTGGGTCAGCTGATCCAGATGTAGTGGCCGCTGTTCCTGGCGGGCAGCAATATGAGGGGCTATGGCAGCCTGGAAGGCAACCGGGTTATGACTGGTATAGGGCTGCTCGACGCTACTGAAACGCTGTAACAGCAGCGCATCGTCATTACACCATTGTGGTTGCTGCGGTTGGTCCGGGCTGGCCATCCATGTGCATCCCGCGGCAACGGGTTTCAGCCCAAAAGTGCGATAACCGGCTCTGGTCGCGGCAGCCAGCAAGGCGGCAGATACCAGCGTTTTACCCACATCGGTGTCGGTGCCGGTAATAAAAAGGCGGCGCGGAGGCAGGGCTGGCCCGGTGGCGGAAGGGGGAGTCGTATGGGTCATGGGG
>NZ_JAUOSC010000021.1:0-16038 GCF_030548285.1 Gilvimarinus sp. 1_MG-2023 | reverse complement strand
AGACGGTCTGCGCTTCGCGGTTCGCGAAGGTGGTCGTACCGTTGGTGCCGGTGTTGTTGCCAAAATCATCGACTAATAATTAGTTGATGTCTGGGGCGGTTTTCCGCCCCTTTGATTTTTAGGCCAGTAGTTCAATTGGTAGAGCGTCGGTCTCCAAAACCGAAAGTTGGGGGTTCGAGTCCCTCCTGGCCTGCCATCTTTATTCGCATGACTAATAGGTTGTTTGCTGCATGAGTACAACAAAAAACGAGCCTAAAGAGTATCGCCTGGATGCCCTAAAGTGGCTGATGGTGATCGCTGTTGTGGCCGTCGGTGTTGTGGGTAACTCAATGTTCTCCGCTCAGCCACTGCTATATCGTGTTCTTGCACTTTTAGCGCTGGGTTTGGTGGGGCTGGCGATTGCTTCGCAAACGGCAAAAGGTAGTGGTTTAATTCAACTGCTGCGTGAGTCGGTTGTAGAAGTGCGCAAAGTTGTATGGCCTACTCGTCAGGAAACCAATCAAACTACCTTGCTGGTGGTGGTCGTTGTTATTGTGATGGCGTTGATTCTCTGGGGGCTGGATACCATTTTTGGTTTTGTAGCTTCTAAGATAATAGGATAAGCACTCATGGCGAAGCGTTGGTACGTTGTACACGCGTATTCTGGCTACGAAAAGAAAGTAGCGGCATCTCTGCAAGAGCGTATTGATCTGCATCAAATGCAGGATTCGTTCGGTGACGTATTGGTTCCCACTGAAGAAGTGGTGGAGATGCGTGGCGGGCAGAAGCGTAAAAGTGAGCGCAAATTTTTCCCCGGCTATGTGTTGGTGCAAATGGAGTTGAATGATGACTCTTGGCACTTGGTAAAAGATACGCCTCGGGTTATGGGTTTTATTGGTGGCAAGGCGGATAAGCCTGCACCTATTACCGACAAAGAAGCAGAGGCTATTTTGCAGCGAGTTGATGACTCGATTGAGAAGCCGAAGCCCAAAACAATGTTCGAGCCAGGTGAAATGGTTCGTGTTACTGATGGCCCTTTCAACGACTTTAATGGTGTTGTGGAAGAGGTGAATTATGAGAAGAATCGCCTGCGAGTTGCAGTGCTGATCTTCGGTCGCTCTACTCCGGTGGAGTTGGAGTTTGGGCAGGTCGAGAAGACCTAAACGCCTAGCTACGGATTTTTACGACCTTCCTTTGCTTTGGCAGGGGGAGGTTTTTGCGTCCTCGCGGCCTGTGTAGCAAGAGTCGTGTGGTTTACGGGGAGCCTGTGATCAGAAGTTTACTTCTTTGAGGCGTTAATACCCATTTTTGGAGAAGTGATATGGCTAAGAAAGTACAAGCCTACATCAAATTACAAGTTGGTGCAGGCAAAGCAAATCCAAGTCCGCCAGTTGGTCCAGCATTGGGTCAGCACGGTGTGAATATTATGGAGTTCTGTAAAGCGTTCAACGCCCAGACACAAGGTTTGGAAGCAGGTGCTCCAGTTCCAGTTGTGATCAGTGTTTACAGCGATCGCAGCTTCACCTTCAGCATGAAGACTCCACCGGCCTCATACCTTTTGAAAAAGGCGGCTGGTATTAAGTCTGGTTCAAGCAATCCCAACACTAAGAAAGTGGGTACTGTTACCCGTGCTCAGTTGGAAGAAATCGCGACTGCTAAAGATCCCGATTTGACCGCAGCCGATATGGATGCGGCGGTACGTACCATCGCCGGCTCAGCCCGCTCGATGGGTCTTGATGTGGAGGGCGTGTAACATGGCTAAATTGTCTAAGCGTCAGCGCGTAATCGCTGAGAAAGTAGATGCTGCTAAGCAGTACACTCTGGAAGATGCAGTTGCTCTGTTAAAAGAGCTGTCTAGCGTTAAGTTCGCAGAGACCGTTGATGTGTCGATTAACTTAGGTATCGATCCTCGTAAATCTGATCAGTCTGTTCGCGGCGCAACCACTCTGCCAAACGGTACGGGTAAAGATGTTCGCGTTGCCGTTTTCACCCAGGGTGCAAACGCAGATGCCGCTAAAGAAGCGGGCGCAGATCTGATCGGTATGGATGAGCTTGCGGCTGAAATTAAAGGCGGCATGATGGATTTCGATGTTGTTGTAGCCAGCCCAGATGCGATGCGTGTTGTGGGTCAGCTGGGTCAAGTGCTAGGTCCTCGCGGTCTGATGCCAAACCCTAAAACCGGCACTGTAACACCCGATGTTGCAACTGCGGTTAAGAATGCTAAAGCCGGTCAGGTGCGTTACCGCGCTGATAAAGGCGGCATCATCCACGGCGGCATTGGCAAGTTGACTTTTGATGCGAAAGCCTTGCAAGAAAATTTAGAAGCTCTGGTTGCTGACTTGAAAAAAGCCAAGCCAGCTAGCGCTAAAGGTGTATACCTGAAGAAGATCGCACTGAGCACGACCATGGGTCCTGGCTTGGTTATCGATCAGTCTTCATTGGCTGTTTAATTTACAGCTAAACGAACTTTGGGGTCTGCTTTAGGCAGGCCGTCAAAGACCGTAGGTGATAGGCGGCAGGTATTGCGTTTATCTTAATGATGGCCTACGCAGACGGTGGACCCTCTTCGACTTGCTCGAAGATATTCACCGAATCATCGCCCGCCAAGAATGTTTTGGTTGGTGCAAGAAAAACGACAGAGTTATCTGTCAAACCCAGGAGAAATCCCGTGGCATTAGGACTTGAAGGTAAAAAAGCGATTGTCGCTGAAGTCCAGGAAGCTGCGAAGGGCGCTCTGTCAGCGGTTGTTGCCGATTCACGCGGCGTAACTGTAGACAAAATGACTGCCCTGCGTAAAGAGGCTCGTGAGAACGGCGTTTGGATGAAAGTCGTTCGTAACACCTTGGCTCGTCGCGCTGTTGAAGGTACCGAATACGAATGTCTCGTTGAGAGCTTTGTCGGTCCTACTCTGATTGCTTTCTCTACCGACCACCCAGGTGCCGGTGCGCGTATCTTGAAAGAGTACGCAAAGAGTGATGACAATCTGGAGCTTAAAACAGCAGCTTTTGAAGGCGAATTGGTTGACGTTGCAATGCTGGCTACCCTGCCAACTTACGACGAAGCAATCGCCAAGCTGATGAGCGTTATGAAAGAAGCTTCCGCTGGCAAACTGGTTCGCACTATTGCAGCCATTGGCGACAGCAAAGAACAGGACGCTGCGTAATTCTATTGCAGCTTAACCTTAAAGACACATTGAGCATACGCTCAAACAGATAGGAATTGAGACATGTCTGTATCTAAAGAAGATATCATCGAAGCGATTGCTGAGATGTCAGTAAAAGACGTTGTAGAGCTGGTTTCTGCAATGGAAGAGAAGTTCGGCGTATCTGCAGCTGCTGCTGTTGCAGCTGGTCCTGCTGGCGATGCTGGCGGTGCTGCTGAAGAGCAAACCGAATTTGACGTTATCATCACCGGCGCTGGTGAGAAGAAAGTGAACGCTATTAAAGCTGTTCGCGAAATCACCGGTCTGGGCTTGAAAGAAGCCAAAGCGATCGTTGAAGAAGCACCTAAAGCTGTTAAAGAAGGTGTTTCTAAAGAAGACGCTGAAGCTGCTAAAGCTAAGCTGGAAGAAGCAGGTGCGTCTGCTGAGCTTAAGTAAGTACTTGAGTTCAAAAAGTCTGACGATTGCGTTGGGCTTGGGAGGGTAACTTCCCAGGGCTGGTGGGTTTTACCCGCCAGCCTTTTTCCGTTTTCGGTCAAATGATATGACCGTGCAGTGCTCGCTGTCTTAACGCGCAAGGCGTGACAGCGCCGCAAAGGGATAGCAAAACATACGCTTTGCGTATATGCGGCCCAAGGGCCCGTTCCGTGAACAAGCTGGGGAATACAGATGGCTTACTCATACACTGAGAAAAAACGTATCCGCAAGGACTTTGGCAAGCTGCCACACGTCATGGATGTGCCTTATCTATTGGCGATTCAACTGGATTCTTACAGAAAATTTACCCAGGCAGATGCGACTGGTGAAGAGCGTCACGATGTCGGCTTGCACGCCGCCTTCCGCTCTGTGTTCCCGATTGCCAGCTATTCTGGTAACGCCGCTCTCGAATACGTCAGTTATATGCTGGGTAAGCCAGCGTTTGATGTAAACGAATGTATTTTGCGTGGGGTGACATATTCTGCACCGCTGCGTGTAAAAGTTCGACTGATTATCTACGATAAAGATTCAGCGAACAAAGCTATTAAAGACATTAAAGAACAAGAAGTGTACATGGGCGAAATTCCGCTCATGACCGAAAATGGTACTTTTGTTATCAATGGTACCGAGCGCGTTATCGTGTCTCAGTTGCACCGCTCCCCGGGTGTCTTCTTCGACCACGATAAAGGCAAGACGCACTCGTCTGGCAAGCTACTCTACAGCGCCCGGATTATTCCTTACCGTGGCAGCTGGTTGGACTTTGAGTTCGACCCGAAAGATTTAGTTTACGTACGTATTGACCGTCGTCGTAAATTGCCCGCCTCTATTTTACTGCGTGCGCTGGGTTTCAGCTCGCAGGAAGTGTTGGACATGTTCTTCGAGAGCAGTACCTTCACGTTGGGTGAAGATGGTCAATTTACTTTTAAAGTTGTGCCTTCGCGCTTACGCGGTGATGTCGCCACTTTTGACATCAAAGACAAAAACGGCAAGCTGCTCGTTGAAGAAGGTCGTCGTGTAACGGCTCGCCATATCCGCCAGTTAGAGAAAGCCGGCGTTGATGAAATGGCTGTACCCGCAGAATACCTGTTGGGCCGTGCTTTGGCGCGTGACATTATCGATCCTGATACCGGTGAAGTGCTGCTGGAGTGCAACAGCGAAATTACCGCCGATGCACTGGAAACATTGACCAAAGCCAATATTCAAACCGTTGAAACGCTGTACACCAACGAACTTGATTGCGGTGCGTTTATGTCAGATACCTTGCGTATCGACCCGACCCGTACTCAGCTCGAAGCGTTGGTAGAAATCTACCGCATGATGCGCCCCGGTGAACCACCCACTAAAGAGTCAGCAGAAGCGCTGTTCAACAATTTGTTCTTTACCCAAGAGCGTTATGACTTGTCGGCCGTAGGTCGCATGAAGTTTAACCGTCGCCTGGGCCGTGAAGAGGAATTTGGGGAAGGTATTCTATCCAACGACGATATCGTTGACGTGATGAAGACTCTGATCGACATCCGTAACGGTAAAGGCGTTGTTGATGACATCGATCACCTGGGTAACCGCCGTATTCGCTCGGTTGGGGAAATGGCCGAAAACCAATTCCGTGTTGGTTTGGTGCGTGTTGAACGTGCGGTTAAAGAGCGTTTATCAATGGCTGAAAGCGAAGGCTTGATGCCACAAGACTTGATTAACGCCAAGCCTGTTGCCGCTGCCATTAAAGAGTTCTTTGGCTCGTCGCAGCTTTCTCAGTTTATGGATCAGAACAACCCGCTGTCTGAGGTAACTCACAAGCGTCGTGTGTCGGCCTTGGGGCCAGGTGGTCTGACTCGTGAGCGTGCCGGCTTTGAGGTGCGTGACGTACACCCGACTCACTACGGTCGTGTCTGCCCAATTGAGACTCCTGAAGGTCCAAACATTGGTTTGATTAACTCGCTTGCGACTTACTCACGCACCAATAGTTATGGCTTTTTGGAGACACCTTACCGTCGTGTTGTAGACGGTAAAGTAACCGACCATATTGAATTTTTGTCGGCCATTAACGAAGCCGAATTCGTTATCGCACAGGCCTCGGCCAAGCTGGACGAAGAAGGTCGATTGATCGAAGACTTGGTTTCCGTACGCCATTACAACGACTTTACCCTGAAGAGCGCTTCTGAGGTTCAGTTGATGGACGTATCACCACGTCAGGTGGTATCGGTTGCGGCCTCGTTGATTCCGTTCCTTGAGCACGATGATGCTAACCGCGCCTTGATGGGTTCGAACATGCAGCGTCAGGCCGTGCCTACCCTGAAAGCTGAAAAGCCATTGGTCGGTACCGGTATGGAACGCAACGTGGCTGCTGACTCAGGTGTTTGTGTGGTTGCCAATCGCGGTGGTGTTATCGACCGTGTGGATGCGGGCCGTATCGTCGTTAAAGTACACAGTGATGAAGTTGAAGCCGGCGACGCTGGTGTTGATATCTACAACTTGATTAAGTACACCCGTTCTAACCAGAACACCTGTATTAACCAGCGCTCAATCGTCAATGTTGGTGATGTTATTCATCGTGGCGACATCTTGGCGGATGGCCCTTCTGTTGATATGGGTGAGCTGGCACTGGGGCAAAATATGCGCATCGCGTTTATGCCCTGGAATGGTTACAACTTCGAAGACTCCATTTTGGTGTCCGAGCGTGTTGTACAAGAAGACCGCTTTACTACTATTCACATTCAAGAGCTGACCTGTATTGCTCGTGACACTAAGTTGGGCAGTGAAGAAATTACTTCCGATATTCCTAACGTGGGCGAAAACGCACTGAACAAGCTGGATGAGTCCGGTATTGTTTACATCGGTGCGGAAGTGGGTGGCGGCGATATTCTGGTCGGTAAAGTGACGCCTAAAGGTGAAACTCAGCTGACACCAGAAGAAAAACTGCTGCGTGCCATCTTTGGTGAAAAAGCTTCTGATGTGAAAGACACGTCTTTGCGTGTGCCTTCCAGCACCAAAGGGACAGTGATTGACGTTCAGGTATTTACCCGTGATGGCTTGGAGAAAGACCAGCGCTCACAGGAAATCGAAAAAGCTCAGTTAGACGAAATTCGCAAAGATTTGAACGAAGAGTTCCGCATTATGGAAGCGGCTACTCTGGAGCGTTTGCGCAGTGTTATTCGCGGTCAAAAAGTGGCAGCGGGTAAAGGCGTTAAAAAAGGTGATGAGCTGACCGACGAACTGTTGGATAGCCTTGAAACCGAGCAGTGGTTTAAATTGCGTGTTGCCGAAGATGAGCTGAACGAACAAATCGACCGCGCCGAAGAGCGCCTGGCCGCTTGTCGTAAAGACTTGGACGAACGTTTCGATGACAAAAAGCGCAAGCTGTCTACCGGTGACGATCTGGCTCCAGGTGTACTGAAGATCGTTAAGGTTTATCTGGCCATCAAACGTCGCATCCAGCCTGGTGACAAAATGGCCGGTCGTCACGGTAACAAAGGTGTTATCTCGGTGATTATGCCGGTTGAAGATATGCCTTATGACGAAACCGGACAGCCCGTTGATGTGGTACTCAACCCACTGGGTGTGCCTTCGCGTATGAACGTGGGGCAGATTCTGGAGACTCACTTGGGTATGGCCGCTAAAGGCCTCGGCGTTAAAATCGACGACATGGTTCGCAAGCAAAAAGCTGTGAACGAAGTGCGTGGTTTCTTGGAAGAGATTTACAACGAAACCGGTGACGTTTACGCGAAAGAAGATCTGGCCAGTTTCGCCGATGAAGAAATTATGGACTTGGCCAATAACCTGCGCGGCGGTGTGCCTATGGCCACTGCGGTATTTGATGGTGCTAAAGAGCACGAAATCAAATCCCTGCTGCGCTTGGCTGATCTGCCTGATTCCGGTCAGATGCAGTTGTACGACGGCCGTACCGGCGACAAATTCCAACGTCCGGTGACCGTCGGCTATATGTACATGCTGAAGTTGAACCACTTGGTGGACGACAAGATGCACGCTCGTTCTACCGGCTCTTACAGCTTGGTTACTCAGCAGCCGCTGGGTGGTAAGGCACAGTTTGGTGGTCAGCGCTTTGGTGAGATGGAGGTGTGGGCACTGGAAGCATACGGTGCTGCTTATACTCTGCAGGAAATGTTGACCGTTAAATCGGATGACGTGGCCGGCCGAACCAAAATGTACAAGAACATTGTCGATGGCGACCACCGTATGGAACCGGGTATGCCTGAGTCCTTTAACGTACTGGTTAAAGAGATTCGCGCCCTCGGTATCAATATGGAACTGGAAGAGGACGAGTAATCGTCCGTCCATTACTAAATCGGTTAAGGCGGGGCATTTGCTCCGCCTCGTGTGCAAACTGCACTACTGCAGCCCACTGGAGGAAGCGCCTTGAAAGACTTACTTAATTTGCTCAAGTCCCAGGGACAAACTGAAGAATTCGACGCGATTCGTATTGGCTTAGCATCGCCAGAAATGATTCGCTCTTGGTCGTTTGGTGAAGTTAAAAAGCCTGAGACCATCAACTACCGTACCTTCAAGCCCGAGCGTGAAGGTTTGTTCTGCGCCAAGATTTTTGGTCCGGTAAAAGATTACGAGTGTTTGTGCGGTAAATATAAGCGCATGAAGCACCGCGGTATCATCTGTGAAAAATGTGGTGTAGAAGTTACTTTGGCTAAAGTGCGTCGTGAGCGCATGGGTCACATTGAACTGGCGAGCCCAGTTGCCCACATTTGGTTTTTGAAGTCGCTGCCTAGCCGTATTGGTTTACTGCTGGATATGACGCTGCGTGACATTGAGCGCGTGCTCTACTTTGAATCCTACGTTGTTACCGATCCTGGCATGACCACGCTTGAGCGCGGCCAACTGTTGACCGATGAGCAATACTTCGAGTCAATGGAAGAGTTTGGTGATGAGTTCGACGCATTGATGGGTGCCGAGGCTATTAAAGCCTTGATGGCCGACATTAACCTGGAAGAAGAAATCCAGCGTCTGCGCGAAGAGATTCCAAACACCAATTCTGAAACCAAAATTAAGAAGTTCTCCAAGCGCTTGAAACTGTTGGAAGCTTTCTACTTCTCGGGCAACAACCCTGAGTGGATGGTGATGGAAGTTCTGCCGGTACTGCCGCCAGATCTTCGTCCTTTGGTACCTCTGGACGGTGGTCGTTTTGCGACTTCTGATCTGAATGACTTGTACCGTCGGGTTATCAACCGTAACAACCGTTTGAAGCGTCTGCTCGATTTGAACGCGCCAGACATCATCGTGCGCAACGAAAAGCGTATGTTGCAAGAGTCTGTTGATGCACTGCTGGATAACGGTCGTCGCGGTCGTGCGATTACCGGTTCTAACAAGCGTCCGTTAAAATCTTTGGCCGATATGATCAAAGGTAAGCAAGGTCGTTTCCGTCAGAACCTGCTGGGTAAGCGTGTTGACTACTCTGGCCGTTCGGTGATTGTGACCGGTCCTGCATTAAAACTGCACCAGTGTGGTCTGCCAAAGAAAATGGCTCTAGAGCTGTTTAAGCCGTTTATCTTTAGCAAGCTGGAATTGCGCGGCTTAGCCACTACTATTAAAGCGGCCAAGAAAATGGTCGAGCGCGAAGAGCCAGTGGTTTGGGATATCCTCGACGAAGTGATTCGTGAGCACCCGGTACTGTTGAACCGCGCACCGACATTGCACCGTTTGGGTATTCAGGCCTTTGAACCGGTACTGATTGAAGGTAAGGCCATTCAGCTACATCCGCTGGTTTGTGCAGCCTACAACGCCGACTTCGATGGTGACCAGATGGCTGTTCACGTTCCGCTGACACTGGAAGCCCAGTTGGAAGCGCGTGCGTTGATGATGTCCACGAACAACATTCTGTCACCTGCGTCGGGTGAGCCGATCATCGTTCCTTCGCAGGACGTGGTATTGGGCTTGTACTGGATGACTCGTGAGCGCATTAACGCTCAGGGTGAAGGTATGATCTTCGCTGATGTGGCAGAAGTTTCCCGCGCTTACTACGGTGGCCAGGTAGACCTGCAAGCAAGAGTTAAAGTTCGTATCGATGAGGTTATCATCGGTATCGAAGGCGAGAAGCAAGCCAACAACCGTTTAGTAGAAACCACGGTTGGTCGTGTTCTGCTGTGGGAAATCGTTCCGGAAGGTATTCCGTTTGAAATGACCGATCGCCCTATGGTGAAAAAGGCTATTTCAGGTGTGATTAACCACTGCTATCGTGCCGTTGGCTTGAAAGCGACCGTTATTTTTGCCGACCAACTTATGTACATGGGTTACGACTTCTCAACCAAGTCGGGCTCGTCTATCGGTGTTAACGACTTTGCGATCCCCGATGATAAGCACGAGATCGTAGGGCGCGCCGAAGCTGAAGTAAAAGAAATCGAAAGCCAGTTTGCTTCGGGTCTGGTAACCGCCGGTGAGAAATACAACAAAGTGATCGATATTTGGTCGCGCGCCAATGACTTGGTGGCTAAGTCCATGATGGACGGCATTAGCTTTGAGTCGGTGATTAACCGTGACGGTGAAGAGGAGCAGCAAACCTCTTTTAACTCGGTTTATATGTACGCCGATTCTGGTGCTCGTGGTAGCCCAGCACAGATTCGTCAGTTGGCTGGTATGCGTGGTCTGATGGCAAAGCCTGATGGCTCCATTATTGAAGCGCCTATTACCGCTAACTTCCGTGAAGGTCTAAACGTTGGTCAGTACTTTATTTCGACGCACGGTGCGCGTAAAGGTCTGGCCGATACCGCACTGAAAACTGCAAACTCCGGTTACCTGACCCGTCGTCTGGTGGATGTTGCCCAAGACTTGGTGGTGACCTCCAACGATTGTGGCACTGACGAAGGTTTGGAAATGGCGCCGGTGATTGAAGGCGGCGACGTTATTGAATCTCTGGGTGATCGAATCCTCGGTCGGATTGTGGCCCGCGATGTCATTCGCCCCAACTCCGATGAAATTTTGGTGCCTGCCGGTACCATGATTGATGAGGCTTGGGTTGAGCGCGTTGAAGGCATGGGTATCGATGAAGTGCTGGTGCGCTCGCCGATTACCTGTGATGCCCGTACCGGTATTTGTTCTATGTGTTACGGCCGTGACTTGGCTCGTGGTCACCGCGTTAATGTCGGTGAAGCGACCGGTGTTATTGCGGCTCAGTCGATCGGTGAGCCGGGTACCCAGCTGACCATGCGTACCTTCCACATCGGTGGTGCGGCCTCGCGAGCTTCGGCCGCGGACAACGTACAGGTTAAGCAAGACGGTACCATTCGTCTGATTAACGTTAAAGTTGTCACCAACTCTGACGGCAATCTGGTAGCCGTGTCGCGCTCTGGTGAATTGGCAGTTGCCGATGCTCAGGGTAGTGAGCGTGAGCGCTATAAGATCCCTTACGGCGCCGTTATTTCGGTGAAAGATGGCGAGAAAGTGGATGGCGGTCAAGTGATTGCTAAGTGGGATCCGCACACTCACCCCATCGTGACTGAAGTGGCCGGTAAGGTAATCTTCTCTGGAATGGAAGATAACCTGTCGGTACGTCGCACCACGGATGAGCTGACAGGCTTGTCGTCGATTGAGGTGATGGATCCGTCCGAGCGCCCATCGGCAGGTAAAGATATGCGTCCAGCGGTGACACTTACCGACGCGAATGGCAATGATCTGTGTTTGCCCAATACCACCATGCCTGCGCACTATATGCTGCCGGCCAGTGCCATCTTGAGTATTGCGGATAACGATACGGTTTCGGTCGGGGATATTGTTGCACGTATTCCTCAGGAAGGTTCGAAAACCCGGGATATTACCGGTGGTCTGCCTCGTGTTGCCGACTTATTTGAAGCACGTAAGCCTAAAGAGCCGTCTATTTTGGCGGAAATCTCAGGGACTGTGACCTTCGGTAAAGAGACCAAAGGCAAGCGTCGCCTGGTGATTACACCGAACGAAGGACACGTTTTGGAAGATGGCTCAACCCACTACGAAGTGCTGATTCCAAAACATCGTCAACTGACGGTGTTTGAAGGTGAGCAAGTTGTGAAGGGTGAGGTTGTATCGGATGGTCCAAGTAATCCGCACGACATTTTACGTCTGAAAGGTGTTGAAGCTCTGGCGAGCTACATCACCAACGAAATTCAGGACGTTTACCGTCTGCAGGGTGTAAAGATTAACGATAAGCACATCGAAACCATTGTTCGCCAAATGCTGCGCAAAGTAGAAATTACCGAAATGGGTGACTCTACCTTCGTTAAAGGTGAGCAAGTCGAATACACCGCAGTGCTGGAGCAAAATGAGCGTTTACGCTCAGAAGACAAGCAGCCTGCTAAATTCGATCGCCTGTTGCTGGGTATTACCAAGGCATCGTTGGCAACTGAGTCGTTTATCTCGGCCGCCTCGTTCCAGGAAACCACCCGTGTATTGACCGAAGCGGCGGTGACTGGCAAGAAAGACTCCCTGCGCGGCTTGAAAGAGAACGTGGTTGTAGGGCGTCTGATTCCTGCCGGTACTGGTCTGGCTTATCACGCAGAGCGCAAGCGCAAACGTGAAGAAGCTATTGAGTTTGCCGAGACTGGCGTAAGCGCCGAAGATGTCGAAGCAGCTCTGACCGAAGCCCTGAAGTCTAGCGGCGAGTAAGAAATCGGCCCCAGCAGGGGCTGTTCGGGGCCAATAGCCCCGGTGATCGCTCACCGGGGCGAGCAATTATTGTTCGATTAGCCTTGACGAGGGTGGGTGGTGTCATTACAATGCGCCACCCACTTTTTGTAGAAGTGGGAGATAGCAGCCGCTATCTTCTTTAAATGGCCTCAATTGAGGCGTTATATAATTTTTGGAGTTTATTTTCATGGCAACGATCAACCAGTTGGTTCGTAAGCCGAGAAAACGTAAGGTTCAAAAGAGCGATGTACCTGCTCTGCAAGCCAACCCACAAAAGCGTGGCGTTTGCACCCGCGTTTACACCACCACACCTAAGAAGCCGAACTCTGCACTGCGTAAAGTATGTCGTGTTCGTCTGACTAACGGTTTTGAGGTTACCTCTTATATCGGTGGTGAAGGGCACAACTTGCAAGAGCATAGTGTTGTACTGATTCGTGGCGGTCGTGTAAAAGACTTGCCAGGTGTTCGTTACCACACTGTTCGCGGTTCACTGGATACTGCCGGTGTTAACAACCGTAAGCAAGGTCGCTCTAAGTACGGTACCAAGCGTCCTAAGTAAGGTCGCTGTTACGTTTTCGGGTAGAACCGAGTAAGGCCCAGGCATGTGTCCTGGACAACCCCTGAAGAGAGGCTATTAAAATGCCAAGAAGAAGAGTTGTCGCGAAACGCGAGATCTTGCCGGATCCTAAATTCGGTAATGTTACTCTGGCAAAGTTCATGAACCACGTGATGATCAGTGGTAAGAAGGCCGTAGCAGAACGTATTGTTTACGGTGCGCTGGATATTGTTAATGATAAGCTCAATCGCGATCCGATTGAAGTTTTCGACGAAGCGCTGGATAACATTGCTCCATTGGTGGAAGTTAAATCCCGCCGCGTGGGTGGTGCAACCTACCAAGTGCCGGTAGAAGTTCGCCCAGCCCGTCGTGTTGCACTGGCTATGCGCTGGTTGGTAGATTACTCTCGCGGTCGCGGTGAGAAGTCTATGCCTGCCCGTTTGGCTGGTGAGTTGATTGATGCTTCGCAGAACAAAGGTTCTGCAGTGAAGAAGCGTGAAGACGTGCATCGTATGGCCGAGGCCAACAAAGCGTTCTCTCACTTTCGCTTCTAAGTTTGTAAGCATTGAGAAACAAAAGGCAGCTATTATGGCTGCCTTTTACTATTTAAGCTGGCTATTTTTACCATCAGTAGTCGGTATACAGAGACCTCCCTAAGTCTTTGTGGCGAAAGCCAAGCTCCAGCATATTTGCCCATTTTTGCTGGACTCCTTCCGGGCAGCGATTACAATTAGCCCGGCTATCTAATGATTTGCTTTTGGTAACGGGAGAACACCCAAGTGGCACGTAAGACGCCCATTGCTCGCTATCGTAATATCGGTATTTGCGCTCATGTAGATGCAGGTAAAACGACCACTACAGAACGCGTACTTTTCTACACTGGTCTTTCTCACAAAATTGGTGAGGTGCACGACGGTGCTGCCACCACCGATTGGATGGAGCAGGAGCAAGAGCGCGGGATCACCATTACCTCCGCTGCGGTGACCACTTTTTGGTCCGGCATGCGCAAGCAATTCGATGAACACCGAATTAATATTATCGACACCCCTGGCCACGTTGACTTCACCATTGAAGTTGAGCGCTCATTGCGCGTACTCGATGGTGCTGTAGTCGTGCTTTGCGGCTCCTCTGGCGTACAGCCGCAAACTGAAACTGTTTGGCGTCAGGCTAATAAATACGAAGTGCCTCGTCTGGTATTCGTCAATAAGATGGATCGCACTGGAGCCGACTTTGCTCGTGTGGTCGATCAATTGCGTGAGCGATTGGGGGCGAACGCGGTTCCCCTGCAAATGACAATTGGCGCAGAGGAAGATTTTACGGGTGTTGTCGACCTGATTAAAATGCAGGCGATCATCTGGAATCAAGATGATCGTGGTGCGACCTTTGAATATCAAGATATCCCTGCACAATTGCGTGAAACCTGCGATGAAATGCGCGAGTTTCTGGTGGAAGCTGCCGCCGAGGCCGACGATGACCTTATGAACAAATACCTCGAGGGCGAAGAGCTTTCTGAGGAGGAAATTAAAGCGGCCATACGCAAGCGTACTCTAGCCAATGAGATCATTCCGGTACTGGGCGGCTCGGCCTTTAAAAACAAAGGCGTACAAGCGGTTCTGGATGCGGTAGTTGAATATTTACCTGCGCCAACCGAGGTAAAAGCCATTGAGGGCGTGCTGGAGGACGGGGAAACTCCCGCTACCCGCGAGGCTGACGACAGTGCACCTTTCTCAGCACTTGCGTTTAAAATTGCCACCGACCCCTTTGTGGGTACGTTGACATTCTTCCGTGTTTACTCGGGAACCTTGGCTACTGGCGACACGGTTTTTAACCCGGTTAAGAGTAAAAAAGAGCGGGTCGGTCGTATGGTTCAAATGCACGCCAACGATCGCCAAGAAATCAAAGAAGTACTGTCCGGTGATATCGCCGCCGGTATTGGCTTTAAAGATGTCACCACGGGTGATACCTTATGCGCGCCTAAAAGTATTATTACCCTGGAGCGCATGGAGTTTCCGGAGCCTGTGATTCATGTGGCCGTTGAACCTAGAAGCCAAGCTGACCAAGAAAAAATGGGTGTAGCCCTAGGTAAACTGGCCCAAGAAGATCCTTCATTCCGGGTGAAAACGGATGAAGAGACAGGGCAAACCATCATCGGTGGTATGGGTGAGCTGCATCTGGATATCATTGTTGATCGGATGAAGCGCGAATTCAGCGTGGAAGCCAATATCGGTAAGCCGCAAGTCGCCTACCGCGAACGCATACGTAATACCAGTGAAATTGAAGGCAAGTTTATTCGACAGTCCGGTGGTCGTGGTCAGTATGGTCATGTGTGGATTCGTTTTGAACCTGCCGAGGACGATAATGCCGAAGGTTTAGAGTTTGTTAACGAAATCGCCGGTGGTGTCGTGCCCAGAGAGTACATACCTGCGGTCAGCAAAGGCATCGAAGAGCAAATGCAAAACGGTGTTTTGGCCGGTTATCCGCTGTTAGGGTTGAAGGCCACCTTGTATGATGGCTCTTTCCACGATGTGGACTCTAACGAGATGGCGTTTAAAATAGCCGCTTCTATGGCAACTAAAAAGTTGGCACAAGAAGGCGGTGCCGTTCTTCTGGAGCCCATCATGAAAGTGGAGGTGGTGACGCCAGAGGAGAATATGGGTGACGTGGTGGGCGATCTTAACCGTCGTCGCGGCACTATTCAGGGTATGGAAGAGAGTATCAGTGGTAAGATTGTCAACGCCGAGGTGCCCCTGGCAAAGATGTTCGGTTATGCAACTGACCTGCGCTCTGCAACACAAGGTCGTGCAACCTACAGCATGGAATTTAAAGGCTATGCTGATGCACCGAAAGATGTCACTGATGAGATTATGGCAAAAAATAATATCATCAGGGAATAACACGCTTCTTATTTTATTGACGCAAATTAGAGGACACGTAAAGTGGCAAAAGAAAAGTTCGAACGTAATAAGCCCCACGTCAATGTGGGCACCATTGGTCACGTTGACCACGGTAAAACCACTCTGACCGCGGCACTGACCCGTGTATGTGCGGAAGTCTGGGGCGGCGATGCCGTTGCCTTTGACGGTATTGATAACGCACCAGAAGAGCGTGAGCGCGGTATTACCATCGCGACTTCACACGTTGAGTACGATTCACCGAATCGTCACTACGCCCACGTAGACTGCCCAGGTCACGCCGATTATGTGAAAAACATGATCACCGGTGCGGCGCAAATGGACGGTGCGATTCTGGT
>NZ_JAUOSC010000209.1:0-418 GCF_030548285.1 Gilvimarinus sp. 1_MG-2023 | reverse complement strand
AGATAGACCACATCCGGCCGACGTGCCATCTCCGCTTCCGGGATCAGTAACGTATGGCTGGAGCCAATCGAAAAACGGATACGGCGCACAATTTCCCCGGCTTCAACATCTTGTCGACCACGTATCAACCCATCGTCCAGCAAGGCCGCCACAACCGGTTGCCGTTCATGGGCAACCACCTGGCAGCCCAGTGTTGCCAGCACAAAGCTGTCGCGTCCCAAGCCGGCGGTTGCATCGATAACACTTGGCTGATAAGCCCCGGAAACGCCAACCGCTTTGGCGATATCCTGACCCAGCCCGCCACCAAAACGGCGACGGTGCGCCGTAGCACCGGCCGCAAAATCAACTCGCACCACCGCCTTGCCACCTGCACCTTCTCGCAGCGACAAGCCATCGCCACCCAGGCACAAATGAAAAC
>NZ_JAUOSC010000208.1:0-418 GCF_030548285.1 Gilvimarinus sp. 1_MG-2023 | reverse complement strand
GCCCCAGGCTGGCAGCCCCCAATCGGTAATTGTTGCCGCCAACTGATGAGGAATCTGCTCAGAAGTCAGAACGTGAGCAAACAACATGGCATTGGCAATAATAAACAGCAGAGTAATGGACACCCGAGCAGCATCACGAACAATCCCACCCACTTCCGGGTGATAAACCGAACGGAAGATACCTACCGGTAACAACACCATATTACGCGCCAGCATCGCCACGGTATTTTCACCGTCCTTATGCCAGGGCTGACCTTTCAGAGGGCCAATATCCCGGTATCCCCAAATAGCCACCAGGAAACCATACACTGCCGCTACAGCCGCCGCTTCGGTTGGTGAAGCCACACCCGCGTAAATGGACCCGAGTACCAGGATAATCAGCATCAGACCGCCGGATGCGCTCCACGCTGCTTTCAGA
>NZ_JAUOSC010000207.1:0-419 GCF_030548285.1 Gilvimarinus sp. 1_MG-2023 | reverse complement strand
CCTCAACGAATGGGATGGCGAGCGTAATTTCGACAAAAGCTTTGCCTTTATGCAAGCGGTGGGTAATGCCTATATTGATGCCTATGTCCCGATTGTGGCGCGTCGCAAAGACCAGCCCTGGGGGGAGCGTGAGCGCAAGTTCCAGTGTTATCGCCGTGGCCGCTATGTCGAGTTTAATCTGGTATTTGATCGTGGAACGATTTTTGGTTTGCAAACCGGTGGCCGTACCGAATCCATTCTGATGTCCTTGCCGCCGGTGGTGCACTGGGATTACGACTGGCAGCCAGAACCGGGATCGGCCGAAGCACGTTTATACACCGACTTTTTGCCTCATAAAGACTGGGTCTGAGCACCGGGTTGACACCATCGTCAGGATACGCAGGAGTTTCTGTATGACCGATCGTTACGCCGTTGTGGGC
>NZ_JAUOSC010000206.1:0-419 GCF_030548285.1 Gilvimarinus sp. 1_MG-2023 | reverse complement strand
ACAGGATATTGAGTGATTGCAGCTGCTCGTGCAGCTCCAGCAGACCTTCGTAACCGTTAAAATCGATATGGTTGATGGCACTGCCTACCAGTACAACGTGGTGAATATCCGGCGACTGTTCGAGGCGACGAATAATAAAAGTATTCAGGTAATGACTGTTGGCAAAATACAGGTTTTCATCAACCCGAATCATCAATACATGTGGTGAGGTGCTGACATCATGGCGCTGGATATTACGGAAGTGATCACTGTTTTTATAACGACCGATTTCGGCGATATGAGGCTCACTGGAACGGCGTAAATACAAAATCAGAGACAGTAAAATACCAAGGGAAATACCGATTTCTGCATTGGTCGCCAACACCGCCAGAAATGTCATCAGCCAGACCACGCCGTCACTTTTCTGAAAGCGCCAGGCA
>NZ_JAUOSC010000205.1:0-419 GCF_030548285.1 Gilvimarinus sp. 1_MG-2023 | reverse complement strand
GTTTGTAACAGATCGATAATCAGCCGGGATTCTTCATGGCCCATTCCGGCCATGGGTTCATCCAGCAGCAACATCTCCGGATCGAGGGCCAGCGTGGTGGCAATTTCCAGGGCGCGCTTGCGGCCATAAGACAAATCCACCGTCACCACCCGCGCAAAATCCTGTAATCCCACAGACTCCAGTAACTGCTCTGCCCGTTCGTTCAAGCGGTCTAATACCGACTCCGGTTTCCAGAAATGAAAGCTGTTGCCTTCCCGTTGCTGCAACGCAACCCGGACATTTTCCAGCACCGTCAAATTGGGGAATACCGCCGAAATCTGGAAGGAGCGCACCAGCCCCTGACGGGCAATGGCTGACGACTCAATCGCAGTAATATCACGGCCGTTAAACAGGATGGTGCCGGAGATGGGGCTCAGATA
>NZ_JAUOSC010000204.1:0-420 GCF_030548285.1 Gilvimarinus sp. 1_MG-2023 | reverse complement strand
GAGTAGCGCCGCGCAAACGCTGATTATCCGCGCCCGGGCTGCCATTTTGCCACTGCCACCCAGTCATTGTGCAACTACCGCTCAATTACCGCTCAATCATGACCAGTATGGCCAGGCCAGGACTGGATCACCGCCTTGAGCAAGGTCGCCAGTGGAATCGCAAAAAACACGCCCCAGAACCCCCACACTCCCCCGAATACCAGTACCGCAACAATAATGGCTACCGGGTGCAGGTTTACCACCTCTGAAAACAACAGTGGCACCAGCACATTACCATCCAGTGCCTGAATAATGCCGTAAACCGTCATCAGGTAAAAAAAGTCATTATTCCAGCCCCACTGCATATAGCCCACCAGAGCGATCGGGATTGTGACTACCGCTGCACCGATGTAAGGCACCAGCACCGACAATCCGACCGCA
>NZ_JAUOSC010000203.1:0-421 GCF_030548285.1 Gilvimarinus sp. 1_MG-2023 | reverse complement strand
TTAATGCCCCATCCAGAGCAGTGTATCCGGCAAGTTGCTATCACTGACTCGACGGTCAAAACGGATATTAGTCAGCACCTGCGACCAACTGGCATTCAGCGTCAGCCCCAGATCGAGACTGTCGCCACGAACGCCCAGAACCGACACCTGCTCTACTCCGGATACCGAAGCCAGTAATGCCAACACAGCCCGATAATCGTCGTAGCGGCTAACCTGCTGTATGGTCAGCGTCTGTTGCTCTATTGCCAAATCGGCTGCTGAAGTCACCACGCCGTAGCGACTGGAAAAATAGCCACTCACTGCCTCGGCCAGTGCAGCAATAACTGCCGACTCCGATTTGCCGCGAATATCCAGCGGAAAGTGGTCATGGTGATATTCAAGATAACCATCCGCACGCCAGCCATCTCCTGACGGAGTGATC
>NZ_JAUOSC010000202.1:0-421 GCF_030548285.1 Gilvimarinus sp. 1_MG-2023 | reverse complement strand
ACACATGATTTCGCCAGTGGCTTCGTCAATTTTCTCAATCGGGCCGTTACCTTTTTTCCAGGTGGAGTAGGCTGGACGGATAACAATTTTTTCTTCGACGGTTTCGTATTCTGCTGGCAGCTTAACCAGTTTGGTTGATGCTTCCTTGACCAGAACCTCTTCAGTAACCGTTTTGTAGGTGGCGGGTACAACGACCAGCTCTTCCCACTCTTCGCTGACCAGAACTTCTTCAGACACCATTTCGTACTTGGCTGGTTCTACCTCAAGTTTGGACAACTCAGGAGATACCATGACCTGTTGCATCTGGGTTTCGTATTCTTCAGGAATAACCAGACGGGCGTAACAGTGGCCAGGTACGGCATTGGGTGGCATGACAGAGTCAGCCGTTGGCGTCATTGACATGGACTCCATGGATTGGGAG
>NZ_JAUOSC010000201.1:0-421 GCF_030548285.1 Gilvimarinus sp. 1_MG-2023 | reverse complement strand
CATCAGGCCTATCAGCAGGGTGTGAAAGGTACGGTACTGGTTTTCGGATAGCTGTTTGAGAGCCGGAATGGCCAGTTCAACCAGTGGTAACCGTTGTTCTGGCGCCAGAGCCTGGATTGCAGGAATCAGCCGCAGGGCCTGTTGGTATGTCTCGCGACCGGCCTGTTGCAGAATAAGATTCAGCTGTTGGTCGTGCACAAAACGCTCGGGAGGAGCCAGCAGCAGTGCATAAATGAGTGCCTGAGCCTGATGCGGGTCACGGGCCTGGTCGGACAGAGACATGGCCGGGCTGCCCGAATAATGATCGGCCGGGCTCTTGATCGTATTGATAGCATGGCTGGCAGCGTCTGGACGCCAGCTGGTTGCTGCAGCCGCCGCGGCAACCCCCATGACACCAGCCAGTCGGCTGGCACTGGATGAG
>NZ_JAUOSC010000200.1:0-422 GCF_030548285.1 Gilvimarinus sp. 1_MG-2023 | reverse complement strand
CTCCTGTTCCTGTGTGCCTTGCGTATTAATCTGTCAACCTGCGCAACAACTTTCCGTATATCAATGCCTTGACGATAACAACGTCCGGGAAAGCGCGCAAGGCTTCTGAAAAAGCGCGCATTGATTTGGGCAACTTTCAATTATACTGGATATCCATACATATCAGATCAAGGAGTGATCAATGCTCAGGCCGACAAACCAGCGATAGAGCATGTTGTACTGAATCTGCTCGACCAGCTGCCGTTCGCTGCGAATACTAAATACTGAAGAGGATTTGCAGCAGCAAGGCTCTCAATAAACGCTCCGGAGGAATGAATTCCCGCCCGCGCTCGGAATAGATCAGGCTGAGTTTCCAATCGATGTGGGTGAGCGCCTGATCTAACAGGGTTTTGATGGATCGTAATGGGTGATCGTGTGGAACC
>NZ_JAUOSC010000020.1:0-17937 GCF_030548285.1 Gilvimarinus sp. 1_MG-2023 | reverse complement strand
CTAAAACTAGTATCGGGTGCTCTCTCTCAGCCCAAACCTTCGGGTGCTTACGAGCACCCTTTTTTTCTCTGGCACATCTTAGGGAAATTTTATTAATGTAATAAATCGAGGTGTAAGGTTTCAAGATAATGAAGCTTTACATTCTATGACCGGCAGATTTTACAGAAAAATATAGTGTGATGAGATGGGCTACTAACCCAGCACACTTGAAATATTGAATTGAATTTATGAGTAAGGTTATATGAACTCAGAGATTGTGGAGCTTTCGGCTCGCTTTGAAAATTGGTTATACCGTGAAGCTTTACCTAAATGGCTAACCAGTGGCATTAACAGACAAAATGGCGCTCACTATGAAGCTCTTACCATGGCGGGTGAAGTCGATGATCTCAGTAATATTAGAGTTAGAGTTCAAGCACGACAAACTTTTTGCTATGCCATGGCGACGAAAGCCGGGTGGATTAATGCGGAAAATACGACCACTCGTCTCCTAGAGTTCTCGGAGAATCATGCCAGTCACCTTGTATCAGGTGGTGGTTTTTATCATCTTTTAAACGCTGATTTTTCACCCAAGGACACTGAAGAAGACTTATACGACCAAGCATTCTTTTTTCTCGCTTACTCTGCCTGCATCAATGCATTTGGCGATAATGGATTTTCAGATAAAGCTCACGCCCTATCAAGATTTTTGGACGAAAAAATGAAATCTGAACACGGCGGCTGGAACGAAGGCGGCAATCGATACACTGTTCGCCGTCAGAACCCTCACATGCATTTATTTGAAGCCTTTATGAGCCTATACGAGTCAACCAATGATATGTATTGGCTGACTCGTGCCAATGATATTTTCCTGCTTTTCGAACGCTACTTTTACGACTCAGACCTCAATGTGGTGTTTGAATTTTTTAACAATGATTGGACTCTAGCTCACTCAGTAGAGCAAGCAGCCATCGAACCCGGACATATGTTTGAGTGGGTTTGGCTACTTGATTGGTATTCACGTATTTCTGGAACGAAAGTGGACCATATAATTCAGCCTTTGTTTAATAAAGGCTTGGAAATCGGCCTGGCGCCGAACGGACTGGTGTATGACGAGGTGAACTGTTTTGGAAAGATCCACCAGGCCACCATGAGAAGCTGGGGGTTAACAGAGCTTATTAAAGCCGCACTCGTCATGCACACAAGAGGCGACCCCAATGCCAACGCTGTCATGAACTCCGCACTACATTGTATGTTTTCCTCTTACCTACAGGCTGAATTTCCAGGTGGGTATATAGATCAGCGGGATGAAAACAATAACGTACTCAGCGACCGCTGTCCGGCCAGCACTTTATATCATTACTGTGCCCTGGCGAATGAACTGCGCACCAGGGTATTAAACAAAAATTGATCTAATCTCGCCAAGAAAAGATTGGTTATATACCACTGATATACCAAGCATAGGTCGCTACTCAGCTGGCGTTGTATTTCCCGACGCCCGCCATGCATCCTCTGAGGCTCGCTTTTTCTCTCAAGTGCCACCTTCTATGTATGAAGGTGCACTAGCAGGCTGTTGAAATTTAAAGCGGTGGCATCCGTTAATATAAAAAACTTACTAAAAAATATTTAATGGTAGCTATTTTACTACCACTAAATGCACCTGCCTGGGGCCATGTGCACCGAGTACCATTTTTTGTTCTATATCTCCGGTACGTGAAGGACCGGTAACCAGATTAACGGTGCGAGGGATATCCCCCGAACGCTGTCGAAGATCTTCCCATACCGATTCCTGTGAAGGTAGGATATTGTTGTACGGCAGAATAATAATTAAATACTCTGGCAAGAAATGACTGGCTGAAGAATGACCCGGCTGTGAAATCAGAACCAGACTGCCTGTTTCTGCAATTCCCCGGAAGGCTTCTGTAACCACGACCGGGGAATTGACATTTCCTATCGTCGTGCGGACATCAAGCTCCGGCACTCTCGACCAGGCAAATTGTCCAGCCTTACCGTTAGCGAAACAAACGTTTGGCAACTGGTGCTTGGCTAGGTAGCGAACTATCGCCTCAGGTACATCTTTATTACTGGAGACGTATTCTATGGAAGCAGCGCTAGCCAGAACTCTTTTTTCAAACTCCTCGACCATCGCCACACCAGAAAGATTACCCCGCGCGGGAATCGTGTTGACCTCTACCCGAGCAATCAAGTTTTCCGATTTTTCTGCAGCATCTTGCATAGGTTTCTTGTTACGGGCAATAGCCGCAAATATTTTCTTGCGAGCGTTACTCATAGCGCACTCCCAGATTCTCCTTAGTCTTGGCTTTCTGTTTCAATTGGGCATGAAAAGTTTTTCCCTCTGGGGTGGGAAAATTTCGATATTGCGTCCAACCGCTGGCGAAGGGTAAGCGGGTCAGACCGCCTCGACGCCGGCCAACGACCTTCATTCCCCACGCCGTCAAGCCGGTAAGCGCTTGATAGAGTCCGGGGCGTGTTGCCAGCCAAGCCCAAGCACTCAAGCCGGCGCGCTGAAACGGAGACGTCAGTTTTTTCGTCTGCTCCTCCACCCGCCAGCGGCGCATAATGTCAGTTAGCGGAATTTTTACCGGACAGACTTCCACACACCGGCCACAAAAAGTCGAGGCATTAGGCAATGCTGAAGATTTCTCTACCCCGATAAGCGCTGGGGTTAACGCCGAACCGATGGGCCCCGGGTATACCCAACCATAGGCATGTCCACCGACCGCACCATAAACCGGACAGTGATTCATGCACGCACCACAGCGGATACAATTCAGTACGTCCTGGTTTTCGCTGCCCAATAATTCACTGCGGCCGCCGTCCAGTATCACCACATGAAATTCTTGCGGGCCGTGCCAGTCGTCTTCGCGTTTTGGCCCGGAAGACAAGGTCACATACGCCGTTGCTTCCTGTCCGGTCGCCGAACGTGGCAACAGCCGCAAAAACGTCGAAAGATCTTCCAAGGTGGGAATCACCCGCTCTATGGTTGTCACAACCACATGAACCTTGGGTAGGGTCTGAGTTAAATCGCCATTACCTTCGTTCGTAACGATAACGGTGGAACCGGTCTCAGCCACCATATAGTTGGCACCGGTAATGCCTACATCCGCCGCAAAGAATCGCTCTCGCAATGCCTCCCGTGCCTCGCCCACTAAACGCTCAGGTTCCGTTAGGTCGCGGGCTGGATCAAGTTGCGCGTGAGACTTGACGAAGGTCTTGGCAATATCATCCTGCTGAAGGTGAACTGCCGGCACCACAATGTGGCTCGGGGCTTCTTTGCGCAACTGCAGGATATATTCGCCCAGATCGGTTTCGACCGGCTCTATACCGTTATCGGCAAGAAAGTTATTAAGCTCTAGCTCTTCGGTCACCATCGACTTACCTTTGGTAACCGTTTTTGCGCCAACCTTTTGGCAAATGTCCAGCACTGCATTGCGTGCATCATCGGCCGTACTGGCCCAGTGTACTTGCCCGCCTTGCTCGAGCACCTTCGATTCGAACTGTTCCAGGTAACTATCCAAATCCGCCATCACCTGACGCTTAATGCGTTGAGCATCGTTACGCAGCGCGTCAAATTCCGGCAGCTGCACAACCGCGGCAGCCCGCCGTGCCTGTAAACCGTCACCCAGTTTACCCAGCGCCCCTTGAAGCTTGGGATCATGAATGGCAACAGCCGCATTTTGTTTAAAGGAGCTACAACTCGATGACATAACCGTTAGCCCTCACCTTCACCGATGGCAGGCAAGTCGGTCATACCCGCCAAGACTTCTGCCACGTGCCTGGCCTTAACGGTGCTACCCTCTCGTGTCATTTTGCCCGCCATATTCAACAGGCAACCTAGATCGCCAGCCAAAAGGGTATCCGCACCGCTGCGCTCGATGTTGTCTAACTTGCGACTGACCATAGTGTTGGAAATATCGGAATACTTGACACAAAACAACCCACCAAAACCGCAACACTCCTCTTCCCCCTTCATTTCTTGCAAGCTAAGTCCCTTTACGCTGCTCAATAATTGACGAGGCTGTGCTTTGACATTGAGCTCTCTCAAACCGGCGCAACTGTCGTGATAACAAACGCTACCTTCAAAGTGCGCATCCAGTGTTTGCACACCGAGCTCATCGACAAGAAAACTGGTCAACTCATGAGTATTTTTGGCGAGGGCTAGCGCACGCGAATGCCACTCGGCATCTTTCGAGAACAACTTAGGGTAGTGGTCTTTAATCATCCCGGCACACGAGCCCGAGGGTGCCACCACATAGTCGTAGGACTCAAAGGTTTCAATGACTTGTTGCGCAAGCGCTTTTGCCGCCACTTCATCACCGCTGTTGTACCCTGGCTGACCACAACAGGTTTGCTGCTTGGGGACGATCACATCGCAGCCCGCGTTTTGCAATAACTTAATCGCTGCAAAACCAACGCTGGGACGCATAACATCGACCAAGCACGTGACATACAAAGCGACCTGTATCGAGCTCGTTGTTTCGGTCACCGTTATCTCTCCGAAGTTGAAATGGCGTGTAGACGCCCACCAAATAACAGGGAGGAAGGAGCCGCAAACCGCAGCATCCATCCTCGCCATTTACCGTGCACAGTGTTACTTGGAATAGCGAATAACTTCCTGGCGCTGCTCGCCAAGATTATCGATACCCAAACGCATAACATCGCCTTCTTGTAAAAATTTCGGCGGTTTCATACCCAAGCCAACCCCAGGCGGGGTACCCGTACTGATAATATCGCCGGGCTGCAGACTCATAAATTGGCTGATGTAATGCACAAGAAATGGCACTTTGTATACCATGGTCTCGGTACTGCCATCCTGAACTCGTTCGCCATTTAACTCGAGCCAAACATTCAAATTATTAAAGTCACCTACCTCATCAGGTGTGACCAGATAGGGGCCGGTCGGACCAAAGGTATCGCAGCTTTTACCCTTCACCCACTGCCCTGCCTTTTCCAGCTGATATTCACGCTCAGACAGATCATTGATCAAACAAAAACCCGCCACATAATCCATGGCATCGGCTTCAGAGACGTACTTAGCCTCTTTTCCAATCACAACACCGAGCTCAACTTCCCAATCGCTCTTTTTAGATTCAGGCGGTAACTCTACCTGATCATAAGGACCACTAATCGCAGAGGTTGCCTTCATAAAAAGCACCGGCTCGGGTGGCACATCCATACCCGACTCCTGGGCATGATCCGCGTAATTCAACCCCACACAGATAAACTTGCCGACGCCGGCAACGGGCTCAGCAATGCGAGTGCCATCCTCTACCTTGGGCAGGCTGCTGGCATCCAGGTTGCGAACTTTGGCGAACTGATCGCCACTGAGAAAGTTGCCGTCTATCTCATCAATATGGCCGGATAAGTCGCGAATATTGCCTTCTTCATCCAGTAATCCTGGTTTTTCCTGACCCACTTGGCCAAATCGTAATAATTTCATCGTCAGTACCTCTGGTTCACTTTTAACACCCGAGCGCTCACCGAGGTGTCGCGCCCGGGGACAAATTACAACGAAAAGATGGGCTCCATAGGCACCCACTTCTCACCCGCCTTTGCCCAGGGCACAGCTTGCTGAAACGTGTCCATCAGCTGCTCCCACTCCCGTACCTTAGCGTTGCTCTGATCAGCTGCCGCCTTGGCTGCAAAGGAAAATTCGTTATCCACTTCCATCACCATCACCAAGCGATTGCCCAGCAAATAAATTTTCATATCCAAAATTCCGGAGTCTTTGATGCTCTGTTTGACCTCAGGCCAGACATTTTCCGGTTGGTGAAACTCTCTATAGCGCTCAATTAAAGCGGGATCATCTTTTAAATCCAGCGCCAGACAGTATCGCCTTACACCATTGCTTGCATATTCAGCTGTCATAAAATTTCACCGTTCGATAACCGTAGGTGGCAATCACCACAAAACACAGCAGTGGCAAAGCAAATGAGGCTTGCACTGCACTCACTAAACCCAACGACCAGGTGTCTATGACACCCGCCTGCAACATGGGTAAAAAGGTTCCACCAACTATTGCCATAATCAAGCCCGCGGCGGCAAACTTGGCGTCGTCACCGTCGAGCCCCTTTAAGGCAATCGCGTAGATGGTAGGAAACATCAACGACATACAAGCCGATATCAGTACCAAACAATAGAGCCCGGCCACGCCACCTAACATAATAGTGCCGACTGACAACGCCATACCACCACAAGCCAAGGTCATTAAGAGCGTGCCCGGGTGAATAAATTTCAAAAAGAACGTGCAGATAAAACGACTGGCGCAGAAAATAATCATGGCAACAATGTTGTACTGCTGGGACAAAACCTGCGCTGCTTTTTCCCCCATGCCGCGCGCCATAAACACATCGGTACCGTAGTGAATAATGAACGTCCAGCACATAATTTGCGCCCCCACATAGAACATTTGCGCAACCACACCTTCCCTATAGCTTTTCGAGTGACGAAGGCGACCAAATATAGCGGCAAGACTCACATCTCTCGCTTCAGGCGGTTTACCGACGGGCATTTTGATAAAGGCAATCAAAACAAACATCAGCGCAATCACAACACCAATCATGACATACGGCTGACTGACGACTGCCAAATCAGCCGCTTTAACCGTATCAAGCTCGGCCATGCTCAGCAGTTCCCGCTCGGCCTTTCCCCGGGCATCGAGGTTGGCCAAAATCACTTGAGACGCGGTGTACATCCCGATAAGTGAACCGATAGGATTGAACGCTTGGGCCAAGTTCAATCGGCGTGTAGCGGTCTCTGCCGGCCCCATCGAGAGAATATAAGGATTGGCTGTGGTTTCCAAAAAAGACAGACCGCATGTAATGACAAAGTAAGCCACCAAAAACGGAAAGAACTCACCGACCGAACTGGCCGGGATAAACAAAAGGCCTCCGATTGCGTAAAGGAAGAGCCCCATCAAAATACCCGCCTTGTAGGAGTACTTGCGAATAAAAAGTGCTGCGGGAAAGGCCATGGCGCCATACCCGCCGTAGAAGGCGACCTGAACCCAAGTGGCTTCGGTAGCTCCCGTCAGAAATATTTTCTGAAATGCGGCCACCATCGGATTCGTTATATCGTTAGCAAACCCCCAAAGTGCAAAGCAACAAGTAATCAATATAAACGGTATAAGGAATGCAGCCGGGATCAGAGCCGGTTGCTTTTCACTGTTACTTTGCGGCCGCGGGGCGGCCGTGCTTTCAAGGGTTGTCATCACGTAAACCTTCTTTATTAATTTTATTGATTTTTCGCAAGGGAGCTCTCGGAGTTTATACTATATGACAGGTACACCTTCTTTCAGAAGGGCCGGTCGAAACTCCGATCTTAATTATTGAGCGTCACAAATCCCCCATCGATTGGAAAGTTAGAGCCGGTAATAAAAGCGGCCTCATCCGAACAAAGATAAGCCACCAACCCCGCTATTTCATCCGGTTTTCCCATACGCCCTATTGGCTGACTTTTTGACAGCTTCTCGAACATTTCGGTTTTGGTATCGGGGTAATTTTTTTCCAGATAGTCATCGACAAACGGGGTGTGAACCCGCCCTGGTGCGATGCAATTGCAGCGAATACCGTGATCGATATAATCGCGCGCCACCGAGTACGTCATTGTCAGAACCGCGCCCTTGGTCATTGAGTAGGCAAACCGGTCGGCAATGCCTACCGATGACGCAATAGAGGCCATGTTTACAATCACGCCGCTGCGACGCTCTTTCATTCCTCCGATGACCGCCTGAGTCGCGTTGAAAACACCTTTGACATTGACGCGATATAAACGATCTAAATCCTCTTCGGTTGTGGCTTCCAAATTGCCTACGTGGCCGATGCCAGCATTGTTGATCAAGATATCAATAGGCGTGTCTTTCTGTATCTCTGCAAAGCGTTCAGCTACCTGTGCGTGATCAGCAATGTCACAGGCGTAGGCGGTCGCCGTCCCTCCCGCTGACTGAATGCGCTCGGCCGTGCTCTGGGCGGTTTCGTCGTTCAAATCCAATACCAGAATATGCGCCCCTTCGGCCGCCAGTCGCAAACAAACACTGGCGCCGATACCACTTCCGCCACCAGTGACTAATGCGGTCTTTCCGATCATTTTTTGCATCGCTGTCAGGTCCTCACTCATACTCTTCAAGACTAAGTTATTCAATTTCCGAGCTATAGGTTGTAGAAAGCTTGCGCCGTCTTTCCCCAGATAGCCGCTTGTTGCGCATCATCGAGCCGGCCAATAAAAGCCTCGCTGGCACCGACCCAATCGTCATAACTGGCCGCCAAGGTCAGAACCGGCCAGTCGCTTCCCCACATCAATCGATCTGCACCAAACGAGCTAAGCAGATGTGACAAGTAGGGCGTCAGGTCATCAAACGAGCCGTGCTCACCGGCTTCGGTAATCAGGCCGGACAACTTACAATAAGCATGGCTGTTTGCCGCAATACGGGAGATTTTCTTGCGCCACGGCTCGTCCATTCCGCAGGCAATATTCGGCTTGGCGGCGTGGTCAATAACGACTTTCAGCTGTGGATAACGCCCCAACAGCACCTCCAATGCGTCCAGATGTGACGGTGTGATCAACGCATCAAAGCTCAGCCCCCGCTCAATAAGCACCGAGAAAATCGCGTCCAGCTCGGGTTTGAGCATCCACCTCGGGTCGACAATGTCCTGAATCATCGGACGAATACCTTTCAACGCCGAGTGGCTCGCCAGGCGCTCAAGCGTCTCGACCGAACCTTTTTGCTCCATATCCACCCAACCCACGACCCCGGCAATAAAGTCGGTCGTCTCAGCCAGATCCAGCATATATTCAGTCTCTTCCACACTGGCGGCCGCCTGTACCAATACCGTCTTACTGACACCCGCTCTTTCCAGCAGCGGTTGTAGATCCCGCGCAAGAAAGTCGCGGTATAGCGGCGTTAGCTCGGGCGTTAACCAATGGTAATCGCCTCGGTTAAGCTGCCAAACATGTTGGTGTGCATCGATACGCAGCATAAGGTTTAACCCTGGGGCGATTGGGGTATAGGCGCCGATGGATGCAACAACCCAGCGTCTTTAAGTGCCGCCCAGAAGGCGACGGGAATGTTACATTGCATATCGGCAACGCTAGTCTCGACGCGGCGCGGCGCGCTCAAGCCAGGAATTACACTAGCGACCGCTGGGTGTGCTAAAGGAAACTGCAGTGCGGCTGCGGTGAGCGGAACCTCAAATTCGTTACACAGGGACTCGATACGCTCCACTCGGTTAATGATCTCCGCCGAGGCCGGCTGATAATTATAGTGGGGCACTACGCCGGCGCGCTTCACGCCCGTTGCCAATATCCCCGAGTTGTATGGCCCGCCAAGGACGATGGAGGTATTGCGCTCTACACAGCGCGGCAAAAAGGTATCCAACGCCTGCTGCTCCAACAGTGTGTAGCGACCCGCTAGTAAAAAGCAGTCGAAATCACCGTGGTCCATCGCCTGTTCGCAGACTTCATATTCGTTGACACCCAAGCCTATGGCGCTCACCAGGCCTTGCGAGCGCAACTCATCCATCGCCTTGTAGCCACCTTCCATCGCAATCCGAAACAACCGATCGTGATCATCACCGTGGGTTACCCGGCCAATATCGTGCATGTAAAGGATATCGATCTTGGGCAAACCGAGGCGCTGAATACTGTGCTCAAACGAACGCATAATGCCGTCATAAGAATAGTCGTACCCCGGCTCAAACGGCATGGGGGAGCAGAAGCCGTATTTATCCTCGGCCTTACCGCACGGTTGTAACAGCCGCCCCACTTTGGTGGAGAGCACATAGTCAGAAGCGGCGTGCGCGCGCAAGGCATCCCCCACCCGACGCTCACTCAGACCAAAACCGTAAAAGGGAGCTGTATCGAATTGATTGAGCCCTAACTCCAGAGCTTTATCGATCGCGGCGCGGGCGCTTTCATCGGACATGGGTTGATAGAGATTACCCAAGGTAGCCGCGCCAAATCCCAGCTCTGTCACTGCTAGCGAGGTTGCACCAATTTGTCGTTTATTTATCGCCATGGTCTTCTATCGCCTCTCGTTCTTCAGTTTGCTCTTAGCCTTCTCTGCCGTTAGTCCCTATTTAGCGCGACACCGGTAGGCAGGCAGGTCCGGTAGGCTCAAACTGTTTATAGGTCAGGACAAACTCCTGATGCCCTAACTCTTCGGACTTGGTTTTCTCACCATCCGCCACTTTACACACCAACTCAAAAATTTCCTCACCAACACTGTTCACAGTGCCCTCACCGTCTATGATCTTACCGGCGTTGACGTCCATATCATCGGCCAGTTTCTGGTACGTTTCCGGATTGGCACACACTTTAATGACCGGAGAAATCGCCGAACCCACGACAGATCCGCGCCCGGTGGTAAACAGAACAAGATGAGAGCCGGAGGCTATCAGCTCGACAATTTCGGCATTATCGACGATGTTGGGAAAGCCGAATCGGGGCTCGCCATCAGGAACCACGTCCAGCAAGTAGAGCCCGCCCTGGGTGACAACATCACCGGGTTTAATCAGCCCGTGAATTTTCGATGCGCCGGATTTAGCATAAGCTCCTAGCGATTTTTCTTCCTGCGTGGTCAGCCCGCCCTCGGCATTGCCAGGGGCGAAACTGCCATACCCCATCACCCGGTAATAATTCTCTGCTTTTTCTACGGCCGCCAATATCTCCTGGCCCAGCTCAGGTGTGGCGGCACGATCTGCCATCACTTGCTCACAACCAATCAGCTCGCCGGTTTCCTCAAAAATACAGGCTGCCCCTTGTTCAACAAGAGTGTCGAAGCTACGCCCTACCGCCGGATTCGCACTGATACCACTGGTACCGTCCGAGCCACCGCAAATCGTACCGACGACGAGCTCCGCTACGCCCATATCCACCATCGGCGTAGCGGCTATTTCACGCTGCGTCGCTTCCACAGCCTCCAGGCCGGATTCAATGGTTCGCCGGGTACCGCCGGATTCCTGAATCACCAAGGTGCGAACGGGGCGACCACTGTCTGCAATTGTTTTGCTCAACCGTTCACGGTTAAAACCTTCACACCCGAGCGAAACAAGTACCACGCCACCGATGTTAGGGTGGGTGCATAAACGCTCCATCATGGTGAGCGAGTACTCATTAGGAAAACAGCCGGGAAAGCCTATCAGTTGTACCGCGTCGGAATTAGCACGACTGACCACCGCGCGCGCGACGTGATGGGCACACTCCACTAGATAAACGACCACGACAATATTGCGAATGCCCTTGCGGCCGTCGGCCCGTAAGTAGCCCTTCATTGACCCACCTCCATTTTTTTCTCCCGCGTGTGGCTGGGGATGTAATCACTTTTTATATTGTGCATGTGCACATGCTCGCCAAAGGCAATATCGACCGTGGCGGAGCCGATGGGGGCCCCATAACGAAAGATTTTTTCGCCCTTACCAATCGCTCGGCGCGCCACTTTGTGGCCGACATGGATATCGACACCCATGATGAGGCTCTCACCTTCAAGAACGACGGTCTCTCCCGCCCCAACTTGGCCGCAACACACCAGCACATTGTCATTTTCGTTCACCAGAACTAATCGCCTGTCATTCATATCCACTCTATCCACGATATTTTTACAGCTTCCATAGATTGGCTTCGAGTATAATATTTTTATTAATAAAAGACAACAAAGCACACAAGGATTACCCGCTGAAACCGCCTGACCTTAATCACTTGCCAGTTAAGGCAGGACGGAGCTCAACCCAAGCCCACACCGTTAAACGCGCAATACGCGCTTAATTACTCAATGGAACAGTACTGGCAAAAAGTTTGGTCAGAAATGGCTCACCCAGGACACAGCTAGAGCGGCTTAAGAGCACGAGACAGGAGTGTACGGCCGATAGAGCCCACGACACGATCGGCAACCGCACGTCAAATACCAGCATGCTTGCGCCCGACCTCAAACATCTCCGATACGGGCCATACCGAGATGTTTGCTATTAATAATAACCCTACAGGGATTCCACTATTATCTATCGTGTTTCTAACTCTTTAGCAATAGCACATACCCGGTCAACGAGTTGACGCCCTTGACCGGCAAGAGCGAGACTCAACTCAACAAGGCGTTATTGGCTTTGCAAATAACGAATAAATTGATCAATTTGTGGATTATCTGGCTCTAGCTTTTGTAGCTTTTCGGCATAAACGAGCGCCTTCTGCCATTGTTGAGACCGCTGCAGAGCATCCAACAAGGCGAAGAGTACTTCCTGATTATCAGGCTGCAGCTTATACAGCGCCTCCAGCACGTCAACTCCCTTGCCAAAGTGGCCACGCGAGGTCAATGCCACCGCATAGACATACCCAAAGCGAATATTATTTGGCTCCAGTTCAGCCGCGCGAGCCAAGGCAACGACCCCGTCTTCATAGCGTTTTTGCCGGATTAACAGCAAGCCAAGCGAATGGTGAATACCCGCGATCTCTGCATTGTGTTTAATAAAGGCTCGCAACAATGGCTCGCCCTTAGCATCCTGCCCCCGCACGCGGTATAAATCTGCCAGCCCCATGGTTGCCGGCAAGTTATATGGCGCTAGCACCAGCGCCTTTTGCAGAGCTTTTTCAGCAGAATCGTACTGACCTCGGGCGACGTGATACTGGCTCAAGTTGACTTGGCCACTCGGGGTATCGGCATGGTGCTTTAATACCGCCAAATACTCCTGCCGAGCCCGCTTCAGCACCGACAGCTGCTCTTTATTTAGCTGCTGATCTTCAACTTCATGCAATAGCCTAGTCGCCTCAAGACGCACCACCCTTCGCGGATCGCTTAGCATCGGCAGTAAATCCCCTATCCGCTGCTCGATGGGTAACATCGCCAACACTCTGACCGCCCCAAGGCGCACCAATGGATCCTCATCACCCAGATTCGCTCGGGCCGCCTTCAATGCCTGACTATCGTATTGACCGGACAGCAATGACAGCGCCGTCCCCCGCACAATGCCAGGCTGCTCGGCATTATTCGCCAGCTGGCTCAGTAACTGTTGCGCCGGTACAGCGCCACTGTGCCCTACCGCCAAGGCCTCACCGTAGTGCGGCGGCAAGGTTTTGTTTGACGCCTGTAACCATTTCTCCATCGCATTAGCAGCCCAGACATTGGTTTGATCTTGATGGCATTGGGTGCAAGCGTTGGGCGTATCATGCCCGACGCTAAGATCCGGCCTGGGAATACGTATACTGTGATCTCGTCTGGGATCCACCACCATATAAGTTGTTTCCGGCATATGGCAATTAGCGCACTGCGCCCCACTACTAGCGGGAGGGTGATGGTGGTGTTTTTCGGTGTCAAAGACGGACGGCTTGTGACACTGAGCGCAGACGGCGTTACCCTCTGCCCGCAATTTCAAACTGTGAGGCTCGTGGCAATTGGAGCACACCACTCCTTTCTGATACATCTTACTTTGCAGGAAGGAACCCATGACATAGACTTCATCGCGTATTTGACCACCCGAGTGGTACAGCGGGGGCGTCAAGGATTCGATCTGGTGCTTATCAAAAAAATGTCCGGGTTTATCCGGGTCGTCAATCAACATTCTGCGCGAGTGACAACTGCCGCAGGTAGAAAGCTGACCATTCAAATCCGGAGTAACCGCCGCAGTCGTCTGCGCGGTGTCGCGGTCCGCACTGTGCAGCCACTGATTCACAGCGCTGATCGAGCGATTAAACCCCAAATGCTGATGTGCCGCAGCGCCGGTGTTATTTTTAGCCCACTCCACGTGTGATTGTCCGGGCCCATGGCAGGCCTCACAGGCAACGTTAATTTCCGACCAGCGAGTGTCGTAGCTATTGGTTTTTTCGTCGTAGTTTTTTTCCAGATTAGTCGAGTGGCAATGGGCACACCGGCTGTTCCAGTTGAAGTATGTCCCCGTCCAGTGCAGCGCATCGTCATGAGGAATTCGTTCGTCGGGATAAAGGTGAAACCAACGCTGCCCTCCCTCGGACTCGGGCCGACTGTCCCAGGAGAGACTCAGCGCCTGCAGCCGTCCATCGGGAAATGCGATCAAGTACTGTTGCAGAGGCTCCACGCCGAAGGTATAGGCAATTTCAAACACTTCGGTGTCACCTTTAGCATTAGTCGTCTCTACTAAAAAGGTATCATCACGCCGAAAAAAACGGCTCTTATCGCCGTAGTGATCTACGGTAACATCGCCAAAATCCCCCAGCACATAATCTGGTGTGGCGGGCTTCATCGCCCAATCGTGATGTGACCCTTGCCAGAGCTTATACTCGTTGCTGTGACACCCGGCACAGGTGGCAACCCCGACAAACCCATCATCAGCGCAAAGGCCATGCTGAGCCAAGAGAAGCAAAATAAAGCCGCCGATCCGGCCCAGAACTAACCGCCTAACGAATCGGTTCAAATTAACCTCGATACAATCATTCTATTACTGCCCCAGCGGCACGACTTCGGCGTAGAAGACTATCAGACGCCCAGCCTCCCAGCCAGCTTCGAAACTGACCACTGGCGTCATCACGCAACCGAATCTTTTCATACAACTCCCACATGCCGGGTAAAAGATTGTTGGAGGGCTGTGCTACTCCGTGCTCAAAACGCATATAACCTTGAGCGCCTGTATCATACGACGGCCAACCCGGCAGCCCATCTTGGTTCGGCTTACCAGTTTTAATAAAGTTAACTAAATAATTGAACATCAATTGCGATAGTTCTTGATCGGCAGCAGTGATACCAGTCTCACCGATCTCGGCGTGCAAATAGCGACCGTAAAAATAGTTGGCATCGGCACAGTGGGCAACACCTTTCGTGACATTGACTCCCGCCACCGGCTCATCGGCATAAGGTGGTCGGTGCGCCATATAGTATAAATATGTTGGAGACGAGACCTTGCTGGAGTATCGAGCCAAAGTTTCTGCGCCATAACCGGCAACCCGGTCCCGTCCCGCGTGATAGACGCTAGTCAATAGATCATCTGACGGATAAAGGCGTAAAAAATCCTCGCTTATATTACCGTATCGTTCGCGAATGGATTTTACATACGCATCGCTGCTAGCAGGTACAGCGTCAACCAGTCTTGCCCGATGGAACACCGAGACCTCATCGGCATTAAATCCCAACATTACCGGCACATCGGCACGCTTGCCGCTTTGGTGTAAATCGCGAATCGACTGGGGGAAAACCCAGCCATCGACCACATCGCCTGCCCCTGTAGGCGGATCAAAGTTAGCCACACCCGAGCTCAGCACTCGCTGTTGCAATTGCCGTGCGGGCATATTTCTCAGCTCTGCCAACGATTGCGCCTGCACCGATTGAGCAAAGCGAACCCCCAACGTTTCTGCAGACGGTTGATCCAACGTAGGCTGACGCAATCGGTGCATGCGATTGATAGCCGCATTGCTGCAAAAAGGAGCGGCTCGTTGAAACAAACCTTTGGCGAGCGGCGTTGCCAAAAGTGCACCGACAGCCGACCCGCCCCCAGAGGCTCCTGAGACGGTAATGGTTTTCGGGTCACCGCCAAAAGAAGCAATATGACTCCGCACCCATTGGAGCGCACTCACCAAATCCATAGTGCCGTAATTGCCAGAACTCTTATGGGGAGATTCGGCCGACAATTCCGGGTGGGCAAAAAAGCTGAAAATACCTAACCGGTATTGCGCGGTGACAACCACAATGCCCCGACGATTAAACTCTGCGATCTGCGCGTTCATATTACGCATCGAGCCCGCTGTTCGGCCTCCACTATGAATCAGAAATAAAACCGGCAAAGACTTACCACGCTCCTCCGCGATGGCATCAAGAGGAGCATACACACTAAGGTACAGACAATCCTCACTCTGTGGGGCATATTGGTAAGCCTCCTCGCGAGTGAGACGCTCCGGGGTTAATTGTTGCAAACAAGCAGGTGGGTCGAACGTAGCATTGAAAGTCCCCATCCAATTTTGCATCGGTTGGGGTACGGCCCAGCGTCGATCTCCGACCGGGGGTGCGGCGAAAGGTATTCCCTTAAAGGCCACGGTATTATTCAGTATAGTCCCTTTCACACGCCCGGCAGAACTGCTGATTTGAATATCGTCAGCCTGCGCGACAAGAGCCGCAGGTAAAAATAATAGCAACCCGACAAGCACGCACAAGAAAACTTGTCCGTTTCGAGCGTCAAATATCATTGTACTTGCTCGTGAGCCGCTTCATATTCTTCTTCTGTCATCCAAGTCAGCTCAGGCCAATAACCGGTATCGTTGGCCTGAGGTTTACCTGGTGTCGAGCGCCCACTTACCACAATCTCGGTTAATTGATTGTGCAGGCTGGCAACGATCTTCGGGTGCTGCTTTACCACATTATTTGTCTCGGCCGGATCCTGCGTCAAGTTATACAACTCCAGTTGAGTTGCCGGTATTGATCTCGAAGGAAACTCTTTATTCACAATACCGTCACCCGGCATAATGAGTTTCCAGTCGCCCTCAGTAATGGAAAAACGACCGTAGGCTGACTGAACCAAGGGCACCCGCTCATAATCAGCTTTAGCGTTGGTTAATAGTGATGCAAAGCTTTGACTGTCTTCACCACCGTCATCTGGCAGTGGGAAGTTAACCAACTCAGAGAAAGTTGCCAGCAAATCGACCTGGCCCACTGGCTTATCCCAATCTCGACCAGGGCTATCAATACCCTCTGGCCAGCGCACAAAGAACGGAACGCGATGGCCGCCCTCATAAATATCTCGCTTGCCGCCTTTAAAAATCCCGCTACTGTCATGCCCAAACTCAGTGATTCGCTCCTTCCAAGAGTTTTCTGGTCCATTGTCGCTGGTGAAAACAATCATCGTATTATCATCTAAGCCAGCTTCCTTCAGATAATCCAATATCCGTCCAACGTGATAATCCGTTTCCATCATAAAGTCACCATAAGCGCCCACCTCACTTTTGCCCCAAAACTCTTTTAGAGGCGCCACGGGATAATGAGGTGACGTGTAAGGCAAATAAACAAAAAATGGAGATCCGTCTTTTGCTTCTTGTTTTTTACTGTCAATCCACTCAATGGCTTTATCGGTAAACCGCGTCAGAGCTTTGTTGTCGATGAAGTCAGGCGCAATCTCTAATGGCGTACGATCGGTGTGCGTTTTTAGCTCTGCCACAGATTGATAGTATGGAGGCTTGATCCGGTAATCGACATGCCGCTCATTATCCCTTTTCGCACCAAACTGGGTCGGGGGAATCTTTGCATGACGCCCATCAAACCAGGCCAATACACCATAGTTAAGAGATGCAGGGATACCATAAAAATAGTCGAACCCCTTATCGAGTGGCATATCTTCTACCGGCTTACTCCAATCACGCTGACCAAACTCACCGGGAAACTCCATTCCCAAATGCCACTTACCAACCATCGCAGTGCTATAACCATTGTCTCGCAACATGGACGCCAAGGTCATCCTATTGTCAGGTATTAATCCTGTTGCTTCCGCCTTCATCACTCCGGTCTTTAAATGAGTTCTCCATGAATATCGCCCTGTTAACAAACTGTAACGCGAGGGCGTACAAACACTCTCGGAACTATGGCCGTGTGTAAAGGCAATACCCTCTGTCGCCAAACGATCAATACTGGGGGTTTTAATTTTGGACTCGGGATTTAGATAGCTAGAATCACCGTAGCCTTGATCATCGGTATAGATAACAATAATATTCGGCTTTAAGGTATCTGCCTGAGCCATCGAGCTCACCAAAGTCAAAGCAACTACAACCCACACAACAAAACGGGTGCAACTCTTCATATAAACTCCATAGAAGTTCGCCATTCAATTAAAACCAGAGAAGTAAGCTACATCTCTTAGTAAATTGGTCCAGCATTTTACGATTAACATTCAAGGCCGCCTTGCACCAGCGGCCAGTCTTAACTTATCTCTTAATTTCATAAGATCGAGCACTAAAAAATATTCTAGCGTCAATAATTTCCAACAACATACGAAAACTTTTAACCGCTAA